>NZ_JAIZSA010000020.1:0-141436 GCF_020419825.1 Burkholderia sp. AU30198
CGCTGGCGAAGACGCTGCGCGACTGGGTCGGCAAGCAGATCGGGCCGATCGCGAAGCCGAAGGACATCCGCTTCGGCGACAACCTGCCGAAGACGCGCTCGGGCAAGATCATGCGGCGCCTGCTGCGCTCGCTCGCGAAGGGCGAAGCGATCACCCAGGACACGTCCACGCTCGAGAATCCGGCCATCCTCGAACAGCTCACCGAAGTGCGCTGATCGTACCGGTTGCGCATCACGCGCACGAGCCCCTGCGCGGCAATCCCGATTGCCCGCGCAGGGGCTTTTTGTTACATAACGGCATGACCGCTCCGACCCGTTCCGCGCCTGCCGCGCCACCGCCCGTTCCCGAACCGCTCGCGCGTGCCCATGCGCGCTACTGGCGCTTCAACGTCGCGCTGATCGCGGTGCTGATGGTGATCGGCTTTTCGGTGTCGTTCATCGTGCCGTTCTTCGCACCCGCGCTCGCGGGTATCCGCTTCGCCGGGTTCAGCCTGCCGTTCTATGTCGGCGCGCAGGGCGCGATTCTCGTGTATCTCGTGCTGATCGTCGTCTACATCGGGCTGATGCAACGCGCGGACCGGACGCTGCGCCGTGCATACGACGACCATGCGGCGCTGGCCGGCAACGCACGCGGCGGGCGCTGACTCATGCTGACGCATCGACTGATTCGCGCGTATGCGCTCTACACGCTGGGGTTTCTCGGGTTCGTGCTGCTGATGTGGCGGATCGAGCGCGCCACCGGCTCCGGCGTCTGGATCGGCTATGTGTTCCTGTTCGTGCCGATCGCCGTGTATGCGGTGATCGGGCTGCTGTCGCGCACGTCCGATCTCGTCGAGTACTACGTGGCCGGGCGGCGCGTGCCGTCCGCGTTCAACGGGATGGCGACGGCGGCCGACTGGCTGTCGGCCGCGTCGTTCATCGGCCTGGCCGGATCGCTCTATGCCACCGGCTACGACGCGCTCGCGTACGTGATGGGCTGGACGGGCGGGTTCTGCCTCGTCGCGTTCCTGCTCGCGCCTTATGTGCGCAAGCTGGCGCGCTACACGATTCCCGATTTTCTCGGGACGCGCTTTTCGAGTACGGCCGTGCGCGCGCTGGCGGCCGGCGCCGCGATCCTGTGTTCGTTCGTGTACCTGGTCGCGCAGATCCAGGGGATCGGCCTGATCGCGACACGCTTCATCGGCGTCGATTTCGCGATCGGAATTTTCTGCGGGCTCGCGGGCATTCTCGTGTGCTCGTTTCTCGGCGGGATGCGCGCGGTCACGTGGACGCAGGTCGCGCAGTACATCATCCTGATCAGCGCGATCCTGATTCCGGTGTCGCTGATCGCAATGAAGAACGGGCTCGGCCCCGTGCCGCAGTTCAATTACGGCAAGCTGATGGAGCGGGTCGCGGCGCGCGAGGCGCAGGTGCGCGATGCGTCCGACGAACAGCAGGTGCGCGACGCGTATCGCCGGCAAGCCGCGGATATCCAGACGCGGCTCGACCGGCTGCCGGCATCCTATGCGGACGCACGCCGGCACCTCGCCGACCAGCTTGCCGACCTGCGGCGCCACAACGGGCCGCTGCGCGAGATCAGCCAGCGCGAGCGCGAGCTGGCCGACTTCCCGCGCGATCCGGCGGCGGCGCGCGTCGCGTGGACGCAGGCGCGTGACGACCTGCTGGCCCGGGCCGAGCCGCCCGTGCCGATGCACGAGCCGTTTCCCGCCGCGAGCGACGACGAACGCAAGCCGCGCGAGCGGAATTTCCTCGCGCTGCTGCTGTGCCTGTCGCTCGGCACCGCGAGCCTGCCGCACATCCTGACGCGCTACAACACGACCACGTCGGTTGCGTCGGCACGGCGTTCGGTCGGGTGGACCTTGTTCTTCATCGCGCTGTTCTACCTGAGCGTGCCGGTGCTCGCGGTGCTGATCAAGTACGAGATCCTCTCGAACCTCGTCGGGCGGCCGTTCGCCGAATTGCCGGCGTGGGTCACGCAATGGCATCACTTCGAACCCGACCTGATCAGTGTCGTCGAGGTGATTCGCGACGGCATCGTGCACTGGTCGGAAATCCAGATGCAGCCGGACATGGTCGTGCTGGCCGCGCCGGAGATCGCCGGGCTGCCGTATGTCGTGTCGGGGCTGATCGCGGCCGGTGCGCTGGCCGCGGCGCTGTCGACCGCGGACGGGCTGCTGCTGACGATCGCGAACGCGCTGTCGCATGACGTCTATTACTGCATGGTCGCGCCCGACGCGTCGAGCCAGCGGCGCGTGACGATCTCGAAGGTGCTGCTGCTCGGCGTCGCGCTGTTCGCGTCGTATGTCGCGTCGCTCAATACGGGGAAGATCCTGTTTCTGGTCGGCGCCGCGTTCTCGCTGGCGGCCTCGAGTTTCTTTCCGGTACTCGTGCTCGGTGTGTTCTGGAAGCGCACGACGACGCGCGGTGCGATCGCGGGGATGGTGACGGGGTTGGCGGTGTGCGTGTACTACATCGTGTCGACCTATCCGTACTTCACGCAGCTGACGGGGTTCGCGGGGCGCACGTGGTTCGGGATCGAGCCGATCAGTTCGGGGGTCTTCGGGGTGCCGGCGGGGTTTGCGGTGGCGATCGTGGTGAGTCTGTTTGATCGAAAGCCGGATGAATATACACTGGCGCTGGTGGATTACATACGGCATCCGTGACGCGGGAGGCGCGGGCGGAGGCGGGGCGTGGCGGCAAGGTAAAAAGAAAAGCCCCTTGATCCAGGGGATCAAGGGGCTTCATGCATTCTGGCGGAGAGAGGGGGATTCGCCCACACGAGCGCGGGCCGCGGATTCGCTTGCAAGCGAATCCCTTCGAATCCCCCGCGCAAGCCGAACTGTCGGCTTGCTTCTCTCCGGAAACGAAAATGCCCGCTGGCGCGGGCATTGAATTCTGGCGGAGAGAGGGGGATTCGAACCCCCGATAGGCGATTAACCTATACACGCTTTCCAGGCGTGCGACTTAAACCACTCATCCATCTCTCCGGAAGACCGAGAGTATAGCAAACTCTGGCGGCAGTCCGCCACTCCGTCCGACGATCCATGCAAATCGGACGGGTTGCGAGGTCGGCGGCCCGCCAGACAACCGTCGAGCGTGCGGTCGCGCGATCGTGCGATCATGCCCCGTCCGCCTGCATTTTCCAGCCCTTCGTTCAAAGGAAACGCCACGCCATGTCGCCGTCCGCCTTGCTCGCCTTTGCCCTGATCCTGTCCGTCGGCGTCGCGACGCCCGGCCCGACGGTGTTGCTCGCGATGAGCAACGGCTCGCGGTACGGATTGCGTCACGCGATGGTCGGCATGCTCGGCGCCGTCACGGCCGACGTCGTGATGGTCGCGCTGGTCGGGCTGGGTCTCGGGATGCTGCTCGACGCGTCGGAAACGGCATTTGTCACGCTGAAGCTGGCCGGCGCCGCGTGGCTGGCCTATGTCGGCGTGCGGATGCTGCTGTCTGCCGGCGGCCCTGCTGCCGCGCAGGCGCTCGAGCACGCGACGCCCGATCGCCGGACCGCGTTCCTGAAAAGCTTCTTCGTCGCGATGAGCAACCCGAAGTACTACCTGTTCATGTCCGCGCTGCTGCCGCAGTTCGTCGACCGGTCGCACGCGATCGCGCCGCAGTACGCGATCCTCGCGGCGACGATCGTCGCGATCGACGTCGCCGGGATGACCGGCTACGCACTGCTCGGCGTGCATTCGGTGCGCGTGTGGAAGGCGGCCGGGGAGAAGTGGCTGAACCGCGTCAGCGGGTCGCTGCTGCTGATGCTCGCGGGGTACGTCGCGCTGTATCGCAAGGCTGCGAACTGACGCGGCGATGCATCGGGAACACGCCCCCCGCCGAGCGGCCCGGCGATGAAGCCGATCGAGCGCTTCACGCTCGAAACGCACGACGGTCCGTACGAAACGTGGCCGTCGCGCACCCAGGTGCGCGTGAACGGCGCACGTTCCGGCCTCACCGTTTCCGGCTATGTGCTGCTCCGCCAGTTCGAGACGCCGGACGCGTATCTGCTCGTCACTGACTACGACTGCCCGTTCGAGGAGGCCGTCACGTTCACGCTCGTGTCGAAGGATCCATTCAAGGCGCTCGCGCAGCGCACGGTCGGCGCGATGTATGCGTCGTGCCATCTGGACGACATCACGTGGACCGACGACCGGCATTTCAGCGCGACGTTCATGGGGATCGACGGACGCTGGGATTTCACGATTCGTGACCGATCCGTGCCGTTCATCGTGCCTCGGCTCGGCATGAGTCGCGTGCAGGAACGCTAACGCGGAATCGGCGCTCGCGGACGTCTCGTCCGCGCATGCGCACCGCTCGACACCCGCTAAAACAGCCGGTTTCATTTCTCTTTCGCATTGATCAGACGTGTAAGTTTGGCGGTGTCCAAATCTTGCGCAACCAACGCGCATCGCGGCAGGAACGGCGACGGGCGGGCATCGCATCCACCTGCCACATTACAAAATGAATGGTAATTGAAAGAATTCCTTCCCTTGACGCAAGGCGCTCGAGCCATTTATTGTCCGTCTGCCGACCGTGAGAGAGCACGACGGCAATCGCGGATGCGCGCCTCGCGCGCATGACAACACGCAGCAGAAAGCAGAAAAGGAAACGTGGTAGCCACATGAAGCCGCTATTCGATGACAAGAACTCCGATGCGGTCAGCGATCGTCCTTCCACCCCGTCTTCGTCACCCGTCGCAGTGCCTGTTGCCGCTGTCGCCGCCGCCGTTGCCGTGCCGGCAGCACGCCCGGTGGAGAACGTCCGCCTGATCACCGTCGACGAGATCGACCAGCTCGGCGCGACGCAGGGCACGCGGATCGCCGCCTTCTCCCAGCAGATTCTCGCGAGTGTCCGCGCGTCGGATGCCGACCAGTTCGGCGACAAGCTCAACGAACTGATCGCGACCGCGAAGGGGCTCGACCCGCGCGGCGCCGACAAGGGCGGGCTGCTCACGCAGGTCACGCGGCTGTTCCGCTCGACCAAGGAGAAGCTGCTGTCGCAATACGAGTCGGTGAGCAAGCGGATGGACACGCTCGTCGTCGAGCTCGAGAACCATGCGCAGCGCCAGAAGGCCGGCATCGACGAACTCGAGCGGATGTACAACGACAACTACGCGCTGCACCAGGAGCTCGCGCAGTCGAAGGCGCATGGCGAAACGGCGCTCGCAACGCTGCGCGCGCATCTCGCGGCCGGCCAGCAGCCGGCGGACGACGCGTTCGCCGCACAACGCCTGCTCGACGTGAAGCGCAAGGTCGACGCGCTCGAAAGCAAGCTCGACGACCTCGACCGCGCGATGCTGATGTCGAAGCAGCTCGCGCCGCAGATCCGGATGGAGCAGGACCAGAAGCGCACGCTGACGTCGAAGTTCATGACGATCAAGACCGTGCTGATCCCCGCTTGGACCAACGCATTCGCGCTCTACCTCGAGCAGCTCAGCACGAAGCGCGCGGCGGCGCTCGCGAACGCGACGTATGACGCGGCCGACGAGGCGATCCGCGCGCAGGCCGACCTGAACCGCCAGAACGCGCAGGAAGTTGCGAAGCTCGGCCAGCGCCCGGTGATCTCGACCGACACGTTCGAATACGCGCAGCAGCAGCTGTTCGGCGCGTTCGACGACGTCACGCAGATCATCGCCGACGGCAAGCGCCAGCGCGAGCAGGACGCGCCGCGCTTGCGCCAGCTCGAACAGGACCTGATCACCCGATTCGCTCCGAAGCACAACTGAGAGAACTGAGAGAACACCGCATGATTACGCTTGAGAAACGCGCGGCGAAGGTCGCGATCGTCCTCGAAAAACGCCAGATCCTGAAGCCGCCCGTCGTGCGCGTCGGCGCGGCGCTCGACATCTCCGGCTCCGCGAAGCCGCTGTACCAGTCGGGCGTGATCCAGGACACGCACGACCGGATTCTCGGCATCGCACTGAAGTTCGACGACAACGGCGAAGTCGACACGTGGACCTTCACCGAAGGCTACGATCGCCTGCCGACCGCGACGCCGGACAACTACGGCTCGTACATCTCCGATTACGTGCTCGAAGCGCGGATCGACAAGTGGGGCGGCACGCAGTACGCGCCGGTGATGAATGACATCGTCGATTTCTTCTTCCGCGCGCCGGAGCCGTCGCCGAAGCGCGAAGAGAAGCGGGGCTTCCTGAGCCGGCTGTTCGGCGGTGCGGACGACACGCCCGCACCGGCCGTGTCCGCACCGGTGAACGGTCATCTGCCCGCATGGGTGCTGTTCGTCACCGACGGCCAGAACCCGAAGAACGACCGCAAGCGCGTGCGCCAGCTGCTGGCCGAGTCGCAGCACTACCCGCTGTACTGGTCGCTCGTCGGTGTCGGCGATCCGAGCGAATTCGGCTTCCTCGCGGAAGTCGCGGACGAGATGCCGAACGTCGGCTTCCTGCATCTCGAATCGCTCGACGTCAGCGACGAGCAGATCTACGAACAACTGATCACGCAGGAATTCTGCGACTGGGTGCGCGCGAAGTAAGCGCGGCCCGCACGCCTTTTATCCAGAACTCGAATACCCCCATCATGTTGAAAGACTTCAAGATCCCGCTGTCGCTTACGGTGCTGGCGCTGGTTGCGGCCTATCTCCTCGGCGGCGTGAAGGACATGCTGATCGTCGCGGTCCTGTCGGTGCTCGAAATCTCGCTGTCGCTCGACAACGCGGTCGTCAACGCATCGGTGCTCAAGAACTGGTCGGAGAAGTGGCGCAACCGCTTCATGGTGTTCGGCCTGCCGGTCGCCGTGTTCGGCATGCGCCTCGTGTTCCCGCTGCTGATCGTCGCGGTGATCGGCCACATCGGCATGTGGGACGCGCTGACGCTCGCGATCGAGTCGCCGGAGAAGTACGCGGCGATCCTCACGTCCGCGCATCACCAGGTATCCGCATTCGGCGGCGCATTCCTGCTGATGGTGTTCTTCAAGTTCATGCTCGACACCGAGAAGGACGAGCACTGGATCGGCTTCCTCGAAGGCCCGATGAGCCATCTCGGCCGCATCACGGCGCTGGAAGTGGCGCTGACGCTCGCGATCATCATCGTCGCGTCGCTCTACGTGCCGGCAGCCGAGCAGGTGGGCTTCCTGCTCGCGGGTGCGTTCGGCGTGATCAGCTTCGTGATCGCGCACGGCATCGGCGACCTGATCGGCGGCGAGGAGACGGGCACGCGCGTGGTGCGGGAAGGCGTCGCGGGTTTCATGTATCTCGAAGTGCTCGATTCGTCGTTCAGCTTCGACGGCGTGATCGGCGCGTTCGCACTGTCGAACAACATCTTCCTGATCGCGCTGGGCCTCGGCGTCGGCGCGGCCTATATCCGGGAGATGACGCTCGTGCTGCTGAAGAAGGGCACGCTCGCGCAGTACCGCTATCTCGAGCACGGCGCGTTCTGGGCGATCGGTGCGCTCGCAACGATCATGTTCCTCGGCGTGAAGTTCGAGGTGCCCGAGGTCATCACCGGCCTGGTCGGCGCGGCGATGATCGCGGCGGCCGTGTGGTCGTCGATCGTCGTGCAGCGCAAGGAAGACCGGACCGCCGTGGCGGGCGAGTGACCACGCGACACGCGCGGGTCGAAAACCATCAACGAGGGGCCGCGCAGGGCGGCCCGGCATTGCCGCCGGCGCAACGGCGGTTCCAGCAGAAGAGGTTCAGATGATCAATTTGTCGAAAGGCGGTCGCGTCAACCTGTCGAAGGAAGCGCCCGGCACGCAGAAGTTCCGCATCGGTCTCGGTTGGGATGCGAACGCGACGGACACGGGGACGGATTTCGATCTCGACGTGTCGGTGTTCCTGTGCAAGTACGACGCGCAGAGCAATCCGAAGCTGATCTCGGATCAGCACTTCGTGTTCTACAACAGCGAAGTGCGCACGATGGAGCGCAAGGACACCTTCATCCAGCCGGGCGACGATTTCCCGAAGCGCGGGATGCCCGCGTCGAAGTGCCTGGGCGTCGTGCATAGCGGCGACAACCGCACGGGCAGCGGCGATGGCGACGACGAGGTGATCTTCATCGACATGACGAAGCTTGCCGCGGACATCGAGGAAATCTCGGTGGTCGTGACGATCGACCAGGCCGAAGCGCGCCGCCAGAATTTCGGCCAGGTGCGCAACAGCTACATTCAGATCGCCGACGAGGTGTCGGGCGCGGTGATCGCGAAGTACGCGCTCGAGGAAGACTTCTCGATGGAGACGTCGGTGCAGGTCGGCAGCTTCTATCGCCGTGACGGCCACTTCATGTTCAAGGCGGTCGGCGCCGGCTACAACCGTGGCCTGGGCGACTTCGTGCGCGCGTACGGCGGCGCGGTCTGACTGGCAGCAGCCCGGCCGGCGGGATACCGCCGCGCCGGGCAGGAAGCAGCGATGACGAATCCGTCTGACGAGCCGCAACGGCTCGAGTTCGATACGACGCCCGAGCGCACGCCCGGGCGTCTTGCGTTCGACGCGCCACCCGCGGCCGCGACGCCGGTTGCGCGTGCGCCCGAGCGGCCGGCGCCGCAGGTGCTCGACTTCGGGCCGGCGCCCGCGTCCGGTAAGGCCGTGCGCACGGCGCCGGCCGAGGCGGTCGGTCGTGCGGTGTTCGGCGAATCGAACCATCTGCAGCTCGAAGCGTGCTTCCGCGCCGCGCAGGCCAGCTTCCCGAATCTCTACCCCGACTACGCGCCGCGCATCGAGCGACACATCCGGCAACTGGTACCGCTCAAGCTTGCGATGGTCGCGACGATCGGCGACGGTGCGCTGGAGACGGCGGGCAATCTCGTCGAAGCCGTCGCGGCAACGACGCGCGAATTCAACGAACTCGGCGCGGCCGACATGATGGCCGGCATGCTCGCGCAGGCGACGCGCAAGGCCGGCATGTTCGAACGCTGGTTCGGTGCGGCAGCGTCGGGCCATGTCGACTACCGTGCGGCGATCGGGGCGCTCAAGCAGTCGCTCGGCTTCTTCCCGCGCCGCACCGAGGAGCTCGCCGCGAAGGTCTGCCATGCGGAAGAGAACCTCGTGGTCGTGCTCGCGGCGCTGAGCGCGGTGTCGGACGTCGTGCGCGCACCGGACGATGCGGGTGTCGAGCGCACGCTGTTCGACCGCCGCAACATCGTCGGGCAGTCGGTGCAGCAGATCCGCATGCAACCCGCGCAATTGCGCGGGCTCGACGAGCGCGTGACCGATCTGCTGTCGCGCGCCGATCATCTGATGAACGTCGTGCTGCCAGCGGCATTGGCGGCACGGCCGCAGCGCTGAGCGCACGGCTCGGCGGGCACGAATGCGCGCGCTGCGGTGCGCGCATTCGCTGCGCAGGCCACGCCGCGTCACGCCATTTCACGTGCACTGGCGCGAGTCTGCTATCTTCCCGGGCATCTCATTGCTTTCCCGCCGATTCTCCATGACTGACCGCATCGTTGCCGCATTCGATTTCGACGGCACCATCACCACGACCGACAGCTTTCGCCATTTCGTCCGTTATGCGGTCGGCACGCCGCGCTTCGCGTGGGCCGGATTGCGTGCGCTGCCGTGGATCGTCGCGATGAAGGCCGGGCTGCTGTCGCGCGGCGACGCGAAGGCGAAGTTCGCGTCGTTCGCGTTCGGACCGGTGCGCGAGGACGCGCTCGATGCGCAGGCGCGCACGTTCGTCGACAGCTATCTGCCGCGCCTCGTGCGTCCGGAAATGCTCGACCGCATTCGCGAGCATCGCGCACGCGGGCACGAGGTCGTGCTGGTGAGCGCGTCGCCGTCGCTGTATCTGGAGAAGTGGGCGAAGACGGCCGGCTTCGACGCGGTACTCGCGACGCGGCTGGCGTTCGAGCGAGGCACCTTCGCCGGGCGGCTCGACGGCGAAAACTGCTGGGGGCCGCAGAAGGTCGTGCGGCTGCGCGGGTGGTGGGGCAACCGGCCGCCGAAGCAACTGTTCGCTTACGGCGACAGCCGTGGCGACAAGGAAATGGCCGAGCTCGCGAACTGGTCGTGGATCCGCGGGCAAGGGCCGATGCCGCCGATCGGCGGCTGAGTGAGCGGCTGACTACGCGGCTGAGTCGGCGGGCGCCGGAGGCCGGCGTTACGCGTCGGCCTGCGCGTGGCGCGTGCCGCGCGACGGGCGATACACGCCCCAGCGATTCGCCCGCGCGAACGTGCCGACGTCGTTGAAGCGCACGCCGACTTCACGCAGTGCCGCATGCGCGGTGCGCGCGGTCAGCTGGCGGATATAGAACGGGTCGCGCACCACGAAGTGATGGATCGCGTGCGTGCTGCCGAAATTGAAGCAGAACAGCTGGAACGGCAGCATCCACCACGGGTTGAGCACCTGGGTCTGCTGGATCACGTTGCGCGAATCGATGTCGCCGAAGTAGTGCATGTTCGAGCTGACGAAGTTGATGCAGAAGCTGCGCACGAAGTTCGGCCCGAGCCACACCACGGCCAGGAAATCGACGACGCTCATCGCGCGCTCGACGAGGGCCGGCACCGTCACCGGGTAGCCGAACGCATGCAGTGCGAACAGGCCGACGTGATAGACGATGAACGCGTGCCACAGCACGTAGTACACGTGACCGACCGGCATGTACGACGACACCTGCTCAACGCGCAACTGCAGGCGCTCGGACGGATCCTGCACCGGCTGCGCGGCCACATACTGCTTCACCTTGCGGCGCATCGCGGCCGGCCGCAGCACGACGGCGAGCATGCCGTCCGCGATCATCAGCAGGCGCTTCACGCCCCAGCGCTCGCCGTTGGTGATGCCGAATTCCTCGAGATCCGATTCGCCGCCCGACACCTTGTGATGATGCAGGTGCATGCGCCGCCGCGTCCACGGGTTGATCGTGCCGGGCCGCGTGAGCCAGCACAGCGCCATCATCAGGTGATAGGCCCACGGCGTCTTCTTGAAGTACATCAGGTGGATCAGGTCGTGCTCGAGCTCGTGGATCAGCGACGTGACGAACGCGGCGAGCGGCAGCGCGACGTACCATGCGATCGCGCCGCGCGCATACAGCCAGGCGATCGCGAGCATCGCGCTCACCGAGACGGCCATCACGGTCGCGCCGACGAGGTTCTGGTTGTCGAGCAGCGGAATGCGCGCGCGGATTGCGTCGCTCGCGGCGTTGACCTCGCGGCGGACGTACGCGACCTTGTCCGCGTCGTTGCGAAAGGCGGTTCGTGCGGGTTGGCTCATCGACCGGGATTCCTGCGGAAAGGGTGGGGCGCAATGCCGATGTGACAAGCATAGGCGCGCGCCGGACCGCACGCGAGGGCCGCCGGTGCCAATGGCGGTGTCATTTCGGGCCACGATGGCCGGCCGGCGAGGCTAGAGTCCCGCCCCGGTGTCATTGCGGGCCAGCAACGCTACAATCCGCCGAAACCGCTCCGGAGTCCGCCGCATGGTCCTGTCCGTCCCGGATGCCGCGCGCCAGCTGAACAAGGCGACGGTGTCGTCCGCGTATGCGCTGTTCATGCTGATGCTGGCAGAGGAGCGCGGCATCGACGGCGGCCGCATTCTGGCCGGCTCGGGCGTCGAGCGCGACCGGCTCGCGCAGCCCGATGCGCGTATCACGCCGCTGCAACAGGCGGCGATCGTATTCAACCTGCTCGACGCGACGGACGACCCGTCGATCGCGATCGAGATCGGCCTGCGCAGCAGCCTGACGAAAGCGGGACTGATCGGCTTCGGGCTGATGAGCTGCGCGACGCTCGGCGAGGCGATTTCGCTCGGCATCCGCTACCTGCCGACACGCGTGCCGTTCTTCTCGGTGCGGCTCGCGCAGCTCGACGGAATCGTCGACATCGACGTGCTCGAAGCGTTTCCGCTCGGCCGGCTGCGTCAGTTCGCGGTCGAGAACTTCCTGGTAGAGACGGCGATCCTGTTCAATTCGCTGCTGTATCCGGTGCCGGGGCGCACGCTGCAGTCGCGTGCCGAACTCCATTTCGAATGGCCCGAACCGCCGTGGTTCGAGCGTTATCGCGCGCGGCTGCCGCGCTGCCATTTCGACGCGAGCACGAACCGTATCCGCTGCGATGCCGCGCTGCTGGACGAACCGATCGGCACCGCGAACGCGCATACCGCGCAGATGATCGTGCAGCAGTGCGAGGCCGAACTTGCGCGGCTCGGCTATGCGGAAAGCATCGTCGAGCGCGTGCGCAACCTGCTGATCTGCGGCGAGGGCGGCTATCCGTCGGTCGACGACGTCGCGCGCGAACTGCATGTGTCGGCGCGTACGCTCAAGCGCAAGCTCGCCGAGTATGGCGCGACCTACTCGGCGCTGCTCGACGAGATCCGGCTGCGCGACGCGCTGCGGCTGCTCGAGGGGACACGGCTGCCGGTCGACGAGATCGCCGCGCGTGTCGGCTATACGGATCGCGCCAATTTCACGCGCGCGTTCAAGCGCTGGACGGGCGTCGCGCCGAGCGAGCGGCGCTGAACGCGGGCATGCACGGGCCTGCCGAGGCATGCGCCGCGTGTCACTGCTTCAGACGATCGCGACCCAGTTCGCACCGCGCCCGCCGGCCACGCGCGCGCGCGGCGACAGC
The DNA here is from genome assembly GCF_020419825.1 of Burkholderia sp. AU30198. Taxonomy (NCBI): domain Bacteria; kingdom Pseudomonadati; phylum Pseudomonadota; class Betaproteobacteria; order Burkholderiales; family Burkholderiaceae; genus Burkholderia; species Burkholderia sp. AU30198. Next base: position 12,507 of record NZ_JAIZSA010000020.1, read on the forward strand.
GCGCCGTCGTCCGGCGCGATCGCGTACACCGACACGTATTCCGACTGTTCGCCGCAGGCGACGAGCCAGCGCCCCGACGGGTCGATCGCGAACCCGCGCGGCTGCGTCTCGGTGGCGGTCGCGTGCGCGGGTTCGAACGTGCCGTCTTCGGTGCGGCGATAGCAGAGCAGGCGGCTCGACGTGCGTTCGCTGACATAGGCGAAACGCTCGTCGGGCGTCAGGTGCAGGTCGGCGGCCCAGACTGATGGCTCGACGGGCGCGGGCGGCCGTGCATGACCTTGCGCGAGTTCGGCGACGGCCGGATGGCGTGCGCTCACGTGTGCGTCGCTGAGCCGGCCGGTGTCGGGATCGCGCGCGAACGTCGCGAGCGTGGCCTGGAATTCGCTGACGACGACGAGCGCACGGCCGTCATCCGCGAACTGCAGGTGACGCGGGCCGAACCCGGCCGGCACGCGCGTTTCGCCGTGTTCGAGCGCGCGCAGGCCGGCCGCGTCCTCGACGAGCGCAAAGCTGAACACGCGATCCGAGCCGAGCGAACTGACGTACGCGAAACGGTTGTCCGGCGACACGATTACCGAGTGCGCGTTCGCGATGCCGCCGGCGACCTGCAGCGGCGTGCCGTCGCCGTCGCGCACGCGCGCGGCGTCGTAGAGGCTCAGCGAATTCCCGCCATACGACGCGCCGAGCAGCCAGCGGCCGCTGCGGTCGAGCGACAGGTACGCGTGGCTCGCGTCAATCGCGGTCGCGCCGATGCGCACGAGCGCACCGGTGGCCGGTACGACGCGGAACGCGACGATCGTCGGCTGTTCGCCGCGCGTCGCGACGTAAAGCCGCGCGCGGTCGGCCTGCACGGCGATCGGCATCGCGACGTCGGCTGCGTGATAGCGGGCGAGCGGCGCGAGCGTGCCGTCGCCGGCGAGGGAGAACGTGGCGAGATCGCCGTCTGCGGCATTCGAGACGACGACGGTCAGGCGGTCAGTGTTCGGCATGGCGGAGCATCGAAGCGTTCGTGAAGGAGTCGTCGGCCGGCAGGCCGCGCGGCGGATCGCTGCGCCGGTGCGTGCGCGCGAACAGCGCGGCGACCGCGGCGACGAGCGATGCGATCGCGAGCGCATACAGCCCGCCCGTGATCGACCCCGTATGTTGCTTCAGATAGCCGAAGGCCGTCGGTGCAACGAAGCCGCCGAGGTTGCCGACCGAGTTGATCAGTGCGATCACGGCCGCGGCCACGCGCGTGTCGAGATAGCCCTGCGGGATCGGCCAGAACAGCGACGACGCGGCCTTGAAGCCGAGCGCGGCGAAGCAGATCGACGCGAACGACCATACCGGATCGTGCGAGGTCGACGCGAACAGCCCGCATGCGGCGAGCACGAGCGCGCACGCAAGCCAGCGCTGCGGATGCTTCCACTTCGACGACAGCACCGCGAAGCCGTACATCGCGCCGATCGCGATCATCCACGGAATCGTGTTGTACAGGCCGACCTGGAAATCGGTGAGGCCGCCCATCTTGCGGATGATCGTCGGCAGCCAGAACGTGGCCGCGTAGATCGTCAGCTGGATCGAGAAATACAGGAAGCAGAACAGCATGATCTGCGGATCGCGCAGCAGCGCGGTGGCGCGCACCGGTACGTTCGAGCGGACGTCGCGTGTCGCGCGCTCCTCGTCGAGCGCGTTCTGCAGCGCCGTGCGCTCTTCGGCCGTGAGCCAAGTGGCGTCGCGGATATGCGATTTCAGCAGCAGCCAGCTCGCGCCGCACAGCGCGACCGAGAACAATCCTTCGATCAGGAACATCCATTGCCAGCCTTCGAGGCCGAAACCGCGGATCGACAGCAGTGCGCCGGTGACGGGCCCGGACAGCACCGACGCGAATGCGGAGCCGCCGAGAAAGATCGCCATCGCCTTGCCGCGTTCCTGCGGCGGCAGCCATTGCGACAGGTACAGCACGACGCCGGGGAAGAAGCCGGCCTCGGCGACGCCGAGCAGGAAGCGCAATGCGTAGAACGACGTGTCGTTCCACACGAACGCCATCGCGGCCGCGACGATGCCCCATGTCGCCATGATCCGCGCCAGCCACACGCGTGCGCCGTAGCGCTGCATCAGCAGGTTCGACGGCACTTCGAACAGCGCGTAGCCGACGAAGAACAGCCCGGCGCCAAGGCCGTACGCGGCCGCGCCGATGCCGATCGACGCCTCGAGGTGACGATCGACGAAGCCGACGTTCACGCGGTCGATGTAATTCGCGATGAACATGATCAGCACGAGCGGCAGCACATGCCACTTCACTTTCGAGACGGCGGACGCGAGCGGGTCGCGTCCGGGCAGGGCGGGCGAGGGCGGGTTCAAGCGTGTCTCCGGTCGGGCGGCGACGGACGGGGTGGTGGCCCACGTCCGCGTCTGGGTGGCGGTCGGTGTAGTATGTCGTCGTATGACATGGTACGCCTGAGACACGATGAAGACGTCGCGGGTTTACCCGAAAAATGCCTAGATATTGGGGAATTTCATGAGATCGGTCGATTATTGTGTCATGTCTGATGACGTATGACGTGAAATGAGTTTGCGCCAATCGCCGGATACCCGGTCGCGACCCGTGCACGTGGTGCATCGACCGGGCAGCCTGCCCGGCGCCCGCCATCGCGGCCCTCGCGGCCGTTACGCCATCGACACGACGCTGTTGAGCAGCGTCTTCACGAGCACGGCCTGCCGCGTCGCGCCCGTTTTCGCGAAAATGCCGCGCAGGTGTGCGCGGGCGGTGTTCTTCGTGGTGCCCGTCGCGGCGGCCGCTTCGTCGAGCGTCAGCCCGTCGACGAGCAGCAGCGCGATTTCGGTTTCCATCGGCGTGAGCCGGAACAGCCGGTGCAGCATGTCGCGGGACGTCTGCGGCGACGATGCCGGATCACGGACGAACACCGCGACGGCCGGCCGGTGCTGGCGGTCCTCGGCGCCGCGGTAGGGCGCGAGCGGGCGCAGCAGCACGCTCAACGGCATTGCGCCGCCGGGGCGCGACAGCGTGGTGGCCTCGATGCGCGCGAGCGCGCCCGCGTGGAAATGCTCGAGCGCGGCCTGCAGCGCCTTCTGCAGCCGCCGCTCGTCGAGCGGGCACGATGCATGGAGCCGCTCCTGGCGCATGCACAGCCCGTCCTGCTGCTCGATCAGCCGCTCGGCGATGCGGTTGCGCTTGATCACGCGGCCGTCCTCGTCGACGATCGCAGTGCCGACATCGAGCCGGTCGACGGTGCCCGCGTACAGCGCGCGTTCGGCATCGAGCACGTCGAACGCCGCGTGCAGTTCGACTGCCCGCTGCAGGTGCGGCAGCAGCGTCGCGACCTGCGCGCGCTCGGCCGCGTCGAAATCTCGGCCGCCGTGCGCGCGGCTCACGAAGAACGCGCATTCGACGCCGCGTTCGCCGCGCAGGTTCGCGCCGAGGATGTAGCGCAGGTCGAGCGGCTGCAGGTACTGCCGGTAGAAATCGTGCGCGCGCCACGCGGTTTCGCCGAACAGCCGGTCGGCCGTGAAGACCTGGCCGGGCGGCTGGTCGAGAAACGGACACAGCGCGTAGAACTGCTCGCTGTACGACGGCTCGCCGGGCAGCAGCGGGCCCTGCGCCGACGCATTGATGATGAGCCCGTGCCGTGCGCTGCCCGGATTGCGCAGCACCAGGGTCGTGAAACTCGCGTCGAGCCGCGCGCGGACCGCTTCGAGGAAGCCGGCCCACGGGGTCGGCTCCGACGGGCCCTGATAGACGAGCCCGAGCCACGCGCTGAGTTCGCGCGCCGTCCACGCCGCGTCGTCGAAACCGTCGTGTGCGGCCGGATCGCCGGGCGCCAGCGCGATGGGCATGCTCGTGTTCTCCTGATCGGGATGAAGGATTCCCGGACCAGCATACCGGCCGGCTGGCCGCCCGCGTCACCCGAACGGAGTAGGCGACGCGGGCAGGCGGGCAACCGCCGGGCTGCCCGCTTGCGGTGCTTACGCCGCGCGCTCGCGCAGCAGGTACGCGACGATGCGGTCGGCCGCTTCTTCCGGCGACTCGGCCACCGTATCGACGCGCAGTTCGGGCTGCGCGGGCGGTTCGTACGGCGAATCGATGCCCGTGAAGTGCTTCAGCTCGCCGCGCCGCGCCTTCCTGTACAGCCCCTTCGGATCGCGCTCCTCGGCGACCGCGAGCGGCGTGTCGACGAACACCTCGACGAACTCGTCGGGGCCGACCATCGCACGCGCCATGTCGCGTTCCGCGCGGAACGGCGAGATGAACGACACGAGCGTGATGAGCCCAGCGTCGAGCATCAGCCGCGCGACTTCTGCGACGCGCCGGATGTTCTCCACGCGATCGGCCTCGGTGAAGCCGAGATCGCGATTGAGCCCGTGCCGCACGTTGTCGCCGTCGAGCAGGTACGTGTGCTTGCCGAGCGCGTGCAGCCGCTTCTCGACGAGGTTCGCGATCGTCGACTTGCCGGCGCCCGACAGCCCTGTCAGCCACACGATGCGCGGCGTCTGCGCCTTCTGCGCGGCGCGCGCGGCGCGGTCGACGTCGACAGCCTGCCAGTGCACGTTGTGCGCGCGGCGCAGCGCGAAGTGCAGCATCCCGGCGCCGACCGTATCGTTGGTGAAGCGGTCGATCACGATGAAGCCGCCCGTGTGGCGGTTGCGGTCGTACGGATCGAACGCGACGGGGCGGTCGAAGCTCAGGTTGCACACGCCGATCTCGTTGAGCGCGAGCGTGCGCGCCGCGAGATGCTCGCGCGTGTTCACGTCGATCTTGTACTTTGGCGTCGCGCAGGTCGCGCCGACCGTCTGCGTGCCGAGCTTCACGAGATACGGGCGGCCGGGCAGCAGCGGCTCGTCGTGCATCCACACGAGCGTCGCCTCGAACTGGTCGGCTACCTCGGGCGGCGCATCCGCGCGCGCGATCATGTCGCCGCGGCTGATGTCGATCTCGTCGGCGAGCGTGAGCGTCACCGCGTCGCCGGCGCGCGCGACGTCGCTTTCGCCACCTTGCGTGATCACCGACGCGACGCGGCTCTCCTTGCCGGACGGCAGCACGCGCACACGTTCGCCGACACGGATCTCGCCCGACGCGATGCTGCCCGCGTAGCCGCGGAAATTCAGGTGCGGGCGGTTGACCCACTGTACCGGCAGCCGGAACGGTTCGTCGCGCGTCACGCGCGCGGCGAGCGGCAGCGTGTCGAGATGCTGCATCAGCGTCGGGCCCGCGTACCACGGCATCCGCGCGCTCGGCGCGATCACGTTGTCGCCGCGCAGCGCCGACATCGGGATGCTGACGATTTCCGCCAGCCCGAGTTCGGCCGCGAACGCGCGGTAGTCGGCGTCGATGCGCTCGAACACGGCGCGGTCGTAGTCGACCAGGTCCATCTTGTTGATCGCGAGCACCACGCGCTTGATGCCGATCAGCGCGACGAGGTGGCTATGGCGGCGCGTCTGCGTGAGCACGCCCTTGCGCGCGTCGATCAGGATTACCGCGAGATCGGCGGTCGACGCGCCGGTGATCATGTTGCGCGTGTACTGCTCGTGGCCGGGCGTGTCGGCGACGATGAACTTGCGTCGCGCGGTCGCGAAGAAGCGGTACGCGACGTCGATCGTGATCCCTTGCTCGCGTTCGGCCGACAGGCCGTCGACGAGCAGCGCGAAATCGAGTTCGCCGCCCTGCGTGCCGACCTTCTTCGAATCGACTTCGAGCTGGGTCAACTGGTCGTCGAACAGCATGTTCGATTCGTAGAGCAGGCGACCGATCAGTGTGCTCTTGCCGTCGTCGACGCTGCCGCACGTGATGAAGCGCAGCAGATCCTGGGTTTGCGCATCGTCGTCGGCGAGCGCGGCGGAATGGGGGCGCGCGAGCGTGTCGGGCGCGGTGAGAACGTGTGCCATCAGAAATATCCCTCCTGTTTCTTCTTTTCCATCGAACCGGCCGAATCGCTGTCGATCAGTCGTCCTTGCCGTTCGGACGTGCGCGTCTCGCGCATCTCCTGCAGGATGTCGTCGAGCGACGTCGCGTCGCTGTCGATCGCGCCCGTCAGCGGATAGCAGCCGAGTGTGCGGAACCGTACCTTGCGCATCTGCGGCACTTCGCCTTCGCGCAGCGGCAGGCGTTCGTCGTCGACCATGATCAGCGCGCCGTCGCGTTCGACCACGGGCCGTTCCTTCGCGAAGTAGAGCGGCACGATCGGGATCTCGTGAAGCTGGATGTATTGCCAGATGTCGAGCTCGGTCCAGTTCGAGATCGGGAACACGCGCAGGCTTTCGCCCTTGCGCTTGCGTGCGTTGTACAGCGACCAGAGCTCGGGGCGCTGGCGCTTCGGGTCCCAGCGGTGCTGTTCCGAACGCAGCGACACGATGCGCTCCTTCGCGCGCGACTTTTCCTCGTCGCGGCGGGCGCCGCCGAACGCGGCGTCGAAGCCGTAGTGATCGAGCGCCTGCTTGAGCCCCTGCGTCTTCCACACGTCGGTGTGCACGGCCGAGCCGTGTGCGAACGGATTGATGTCGTTCGCGATGCCGTCGGGGTTGATGTGCACGCGCAGATCGAGGCCGAGGCGTGCGGCCGTCTCGTCGCGAAACGCGATCATCTCGCGGAATTTCCAGGTCGTATCGACGTGCAGCAGCGGAAAGGGCGGCTTCGCCGGGTAGAACGCCTTCATCGCGAGATGCAGCATGACCGAGCTGTCCTTGCCGATCGAATACAGCATCACCGGGTTCTCGCTCTCGGCGACCACCTCGCGCATGATGTGGATGCTTTCGGCCTCCAGCCGCTCCAAGTGGGTCAACATCGTTCGTCTCCTTGTTTCATGCCGGTGCCGCGCGACATGTGCGGCGTTTCGTGCATGACACCGACGGTATCGAGCGAGCGGCATGCCGCTCTTCGTCCGGGTGGACTAAACCGCGGCACGGCGGTGGAGCGGATCTTTCCTTAGTCCACCCGGACGAAGTGGCGCGCGGCGGCGGCGCTTAAGGTGAGCGCTCGACCATCGGCGGAGACGACACATGACGGACGACACACGTGCTACGCAATTGCTTTCGGGCCAGACCTGGGCCGATTTCTGCGACACCCTGAAACGCAGCGGACAACAGATCCTGCGCGCCGAAGCGCCGGACGATCCGCTGACACGCGCGGAAGGCTTCCGCTACCTGAGCCGGCTGATGCGCATCGCGCTTGAAATGCACGTCGAGTTTGCGGACGGTGCGTGGCCGGGTTTTTTCTCGCCGTCGCACGAGACCGCGAAGATCGGCGCCGACAATCCCGACAACCTGTACCAGTACGCGCGCCTCGACGGCCGTTGCGAATACCGCGTGACGGGGCGGCGCGGCACGGTGGCTTACCTGAGCTTCGGCACGCAGAAGGGCGGCTACGAGACCGACGGCAAGATGCTGCAGACGGGCTTTCTCGACGCGAAGCAGCTCGAGATCGCGCCGGACGGCAGCTTCGAGATCGTATTGAGTGAGACGCCGCACGCGGGCAACTGGGTGCGCATGGAGCCCGGCACCAACGCGTTACTGGTGCGCCAGACTTTCCTCGACCGTCGCGCGGAAACGCCGGCGCAGTTGAAGATCGAGCGCATCGGTGCCGACGATCGCCCGGCGCCGCTCGACCCGCTCGTGCTGCAGGGCGGCCTCACGCGCGCCGCGCAGTTCGTCGAGCAGACGTCGAAGCTGTTCGCGGACTGGGCCGCGAGCTACCGGTCGCACGTGAATGCGCTGCCACCCGCCGACCAGGCGCTGTGCCAGTCGGTCGGCGGCGATCCGAACATCTACTACTACCACTCGTGCTGGTCGCTGGCCGACGACGAAGCACTCGTGATCGACGTCGACACGGTGCCCGATTGCGATTTCTGGAACGTGCAGCTCAACAACTACTGGATGGAGTCGCTCGATTACCGGCACTTCGATATCTGCGTGAACAAGCACAGCGCACGGCTGAATGCAGACGGCGGCGTAACGGTGATCGTCGCGGCCGCGCGGCCGGGCGACGCGAACTGGCTCGATACGGCCGGGCATCGCACCGGCACGATCTGCTGGCGCTGGGTGGGCGCCGTGCAGCCGGTGCATCCACGCACGCGTGTGGTGAAGCTCGCGACGCTGAAGGAGGCCGCATGAACGCGCCGCTTGACCGGACCCGCACGCTGCTCGCAGCCGACGGGTTGATCGCCGAAGCCGTATCGCGCACGGGCGGGCTCACTGCGTTCGGTGACGGGCCGTATCGCGAAGCGCTCGACGTGATGTGCGCGTCGCTGATCGACGAAGCGAACCTGTCCGCACGCGGTGCGGAGATGATGCGCGAGAAGCTCGTCGGCCAGCTCGTGAACCGGCTCGTCGTCGAGGACTACTTCCAGCGTCATCCGGAGATCGCGGACATTGCGATCGACGATCCGCTCGTGATCGTCGGCCTGCCACGCACCGGCACGACGCTGCTGCAGCGCCTGCTGGCCGTCGACCCGCGGTTTCATTCAGCCGCGTGGTGGGAAACCCGCTACCCGGCACCGCTCGCGGGCGAGACGCTTGCCGAGCCGACGGTGCGCATCGCGCGCGCGCAGGCCGAGGTCGCGACGATGATCGACTGCATTCCACAGATCCTGACGATCCATCCGCTCGATGCGATGCTCGCGGACGAAGAGTTCATGCTGATGGAGCACGCGTTCGTGTGCGCGATGGATTCATACGCGAACGTGCCGCGCTATACGGCCTGGCTCGCGCAACAGGATCTCACGCCGGTCTATACGTACCTGAAACGGATGCTGCAGTTCCTGCAGTGGCAGAAGGCACAGCGCGGCGTCGCGCCGGCCGCGCGCTGGCTGCTGAAGACGCCGCAGCACCTGCATGCGCTCGACGTGCTGTGCCGCGTGTTTCCGCGCGCGCAGGTCGTGCTGACGCACCGCGATCCGGCGCAGACGATTCCGTCGATGGCGAGCATGGCGCACACGCTGTGGCAGATGTATGCGGACGATCCCGATCCACTCGCCGTCGGCGCGCAGTGGAATGCGGGGATGGCACGCGCGATCGGCGCGGCGATGACGGCGCGCGACGCGCTGCCGGCCGACCGGTTCCTCGACGTGCGATTCGAGGACACGGTGTCGAATCCGCTTGGCGTTGCCGAGGCCGTGTATGCCTTTGCCGGCATGTCGCTCGATACGCGGCAGCATGCGGCGATGACGGACTGGATGGCGCGCAACGGCCGCGACAAGCGTGCCGCGCACGACTATTCGATCGCGCGCTTCGGCTTCACCGATGCGCAACTTGCGCGCGACTTCGCCGCGTATCGCGCGCGGCATCTGCGGGCGGCTGGCTGACGGCCGGGCTCGCGAGACCAACGACAACCAGGAGACAAGCCATGTTGCTGAAGGACAAGATCGTCGTGATTTCCGGGATCGGCCCGGGGCTTGGCGTGAAGCTCGCCGTCGAGGCCGCGCGCGAGGGTGCGCGCGGTGTGGTCGTCGCGGCGCGCACGATGGAAAAGCTCGACGACGCCGAAATGCGGATCCATGAACTCGGCGTCGATTGCGACGTGCTGAAGGTGAAGACCGACATCACCGACCGCGCGCAATGCCGGCAGCTCGCGACGCAGGCCGTCGAGCGCTTCGGCCGGATCGACGCGCTCGTGAACAGCGCATTCGTGCACGGCACGTTTCCGGAACCGGTGGAGGAAGCCGACCTCGACGGCTGGCGCACGGTGTTCGACACCAACGTGTTCGGCACGATGGCGCTCACGCAGGAAGTCGTGCCGCACATGAAGCGGCAGCAGCGCGGCGCGATCGTGATGATCAACACGCAGGCGACCCGCAAGCCTTTTGCAGGGGAAGGCGGCTACGCTGTATCGAAGGGGGCGCTCGCGGTTGCGGCAAAATATCTGGCGCGCGAACTCGGCGTGCACGGCATACGCGCGAACAGTATCCACATGGGGTGGATGTGGGGCGTGCCGACGCAGACGTATTTCCGGCAGGCGGCCGCCGAGTACGGGATGACGGAGGCGCAGATCATCGCGCCGATCGCGTCGAACATCGCGCTCGCGAAGCTGCCGACCGACGACGATTGCGCGCGCGCGGCGCTGTTCCTCGCGTCGGACTACGCGAACGCGGTGACGGGCGCGACGCTCGACGCGAACGGCGGCGATTTCATGCCCTGACGATGGAGCAAAGCATCATGCAGGACAACCACGAAGTACAACATTTCTTTGCGTTCAACGGCGATGCGGACGGGCTGTGCGCGCTTCAGCAACTGCGGCTCGCGGAGCGCGTGCGCGGCACGCTCGTGACCGGTGTGAAGCGCGACATCAAGCTGCTCGAGCGGATCGACGTGCGTGCGGGCGATCTCGTCACCGTGCTCGACGTGTCGCACGACCAGAATCGCGATGCGTGCGCGCGGCTGCTGCGCGACGGCGCGACGGTCCGCTATTTCGACCACCACTTCGCGGGCGAACTGCCCGACGGTCCGCGCTTCGCCGCGCATATCGACACGGCGGCCGACGTCTGCACGAGCGCGATCGTGAACCGTCATCTCGGCGGCCGGCACGTGCGCTGGGCAATCGTCGCGGCATTCGGCGACGAGTTGCCGGCGCTCGGCGACGCGCTCGCGCGTGCACACGGGATCGACGAAGCCGAGCGGGGCACGCTCGCCGAACTCGGGCTCTACCTGAATTACAACGCGTACGGAGAGTGTGTCGGCGATCTGCATTTCGACCCGGCGGCGCTCGCGGACGCGATGCTGCCGTGCGTCGATCCGCTCGATTTCGTGCGCGAGACGGCCGTGTTCGCCGCGCTGCGCGACGGCTACCGCGACGACATGGCGCGTGCGTGCGCGCTCGCGCCGCTGCGCGAGGTGCCGGGTGCGGCACTGGTCCGGATGCCTGATCATCCATGGGCGCGGCGCGCGACGGGCATGCTCGCGAACGAGCGGATGCGCAACGCGCCGCATGCGGCGCTCGCGGTGCTGTCGCCGCGCGCGGACGGTGGCCTTGTCGTCAGCGTGCGCGTGCCCGACGGCCGGCCGCTCGGCGCCGACGAGTTCTGTCGCGGCTTTCCGACCGGCGGCGGACGCAAGCGCGCGGGCGGCATCAACCATCTGCCGGAAACCGAGTTCGACGCGTTCGCCGAGCGATTCGAGGCGGCGTTCCGGCTCGATTGACGCAGCGGGCTGCGATGATGCGCACGCCGTGCAGCCATCGCTCGGCGTGCGCATCGTGGCCGGATCAACCGGTCGCGCCCGCGAGCACCGCCGGCACGTTGTGACCGTAGCAGCGCTCCTCGACGCGCTCGGCGATGCGCCAGCCCTGCGCGGTGCGCACGAACCGGTCGACGTACCACAGCCCGAGAAACATCACCTGCGTGCCGCCGTCGGGCAGCACGACCTCCATCGGATTGAAGCAGATCGTACGGCCGCGCGCGGTATCGCCGTCGAGCCGGATCGACAGGTTGCCGACCAGGTGCTGGTACTGCGGAAACTGCGGCAGCACGGCGCGCAGCCACGCCTTGACCTCCGGATAGCGGCCGGCGATGCCGCCCATCGCGCGATAGTCGATCGCCGCATCGGGTGTGAACACTGCATCGAGCGCGTCGAAGTCGCGTGCGTCGATCGCGCTCGAATACGCGACGATCAGCTCGCGGATATCGTGATGGTCGGACAGCGTTTGCAGATCGGGCATCGATGGCTCCCCGTCAGGCGCCGTTGCGCCGGCGTGTCGCATGGAGCGCTTCGGCCCGTTGCTTCACGTCGCGTGCGCACTGGTCGAAGCCCTGTTTCACCCACGCGCCGTGGTTCTGCATGATCGTGTCCGCGTTGATGCCGAGGAACTGGTCGGTCGTGAAATAGCGGCAGCGCTCCGCGTCGATCACATCGATGTACTGGTCGCGGCGCGCAGCGTCCTTGTTGTCGTCGGTCGGGCGCTGCTCCCACGACAGCAGGCGCTCGGGTTCGTACGCGACGAGGATCTCGTTGACGGGAATCACGGTCTCCGTGCCGGGAATGCGCACCTGCATGTGCACGAAATCGCCGAGCTTGCCGGTCGTTTCGAAGCCGACGCAAAACGTGTTCCATTCGCCGTAGCGCGGGAAGTCGGTCAGCACTTCCCAGACGACGGAGGCCGGTGCGTCGATGTCGACGGTGATCGAGGTGACGAGATTCGAGGGTTGGGTCATGGCGGCGTATCGGATGAAGCCGTGCGTACCCGGGTGACGGGCAGCGTCGCGGCGGTCGGAAGGATGCGCGCCGGCATCGGTCGGCGCGCGTGACGGGTGCGGATCGGGACGTGCGGAGTCGTTCGCGGCCGGCACGTGCCGCGCAGCGCGGCGCACCCGACATCGAGCGTAGGCCGGCGCACGCGGCGAAGAATCGTCGGAATGGACTAAGGCGTTTCACCGGGGGCAGCCGGGTGGCGCGACTGCCGTGACCGTCGGCGGCATTGGCCCGCCGGCGCGTCGAACGTCGACACCACGCCGCACAGCCGCGACAATGCGTGTCTCTTTCCGCTTTCGTTATCGAGGTGCCCGTGCCCGCCAAGCCGTCCGTTGCTCCCGCGATCGTGTGGTTCCGCGACGATCTGCGCGTGACCGACCAGCCCGCGCTGACGCGCGCGGTGGCATCGGGCCGGCCGCTCGTGTGCGTGTTCGTCGACGACACGGGCGACGGCGCCGGGCGAGCGCTCGGCGGTGCGGCGCGCTGGTGGCTGCACGGATCGCTGGCCGGGCTCGACGCGGCGCTTGCGCGTCATGGCGGACGCCTGCTGCTGTTGCGCGGCGACGCGCAGCGCGAGATCGAGCGCGTCGTGCACGACACGGGTGCGGCGGCCGTGTACTGGAACCGCCGCTATGCGCAACCTCAGCGCGATGCCGATGCGGCGCTGAAGGCGTCGCTCAAGGCGCGCGGCGTCACGGTCGAGAGCAGCAACGGCAGCCTGCTGAACGAGCCGTGGGAGGTGCTGACGGGCAGCGGCGCGCCGTACCAGGTGTTCACCGCGTACTGGCGCGCGGCGCGACGCGATCGCACGGTCGCCGCGCCGCTGCCGGAACCCGAACGGATCGGGTTTCATCCATGGCCGAAAGCGGTGAGTGACCGGGCGCTGGCGCTCGACGCGCTCGCGTTGCGGCCGCACGCGCCGGATTGGGCCGGCGGCCTGCGCGACGCATGGCCCGTGCCCGACGAAGCCGGCGCGCACGCGCAGCTCGACGCATTCCTGACGACATCGCTCGCCGATTATGCGGATGCGCGCGATCGCCCCGACCAGCCCGCGACGAGCCGGCTGTCGCCGTTCCTGCGCTTCGGCAACGTGTCGCCGCGACAGGTGTGGCATGCGACGCAGGGTGCCGCGAACGCAGGTGGCGCGGTGTGTGCAGCGGGCGCGGACAAATTCCTGAGCGAACTCGGCTGGCGCGAATTCAGCTACGCGCTGCTGTATCACTTTCCGGCGTTGGCAACCGACAACTTCCGCGCGCAGTTCGACGCGATGCCGTGGCGCGACGATCCCGCCGCGCTGCGCGCATGGCAGCGCGGGCTGACCGGCTATCCGCTCGTCGATGCGGGCCTGCGCGAACTGTGGACGACCGGCTGGATGCACAACCGGGTGCGGATGGTCGTCGCGTCGTTCCTGATCAAGCACCTGCTGATCGACTGGCGTGCCGGAGAAGCGTGGTTCTGGGACACGCTGGTCGACGCCGATCCGGCGAACAACGCGGCGAGCTGGCAGTGGGTGGCCGGCTGCGGCGCCGACGCCGCGCCGTATTTCCGCATCTTCAATCCGGTCGCGCAGGGGCAGAAGTTTGATCCGGACGGTGCGTACGTGCGGCGCTGGGTGCCCGAGCTTGCGGGCCTCGACACCGCATCGATCCATGCGCCGTGGGAAGCGTCGCCGCTGGAGCGCGACGCGGCCGGTGTGCGGCTCGGCGTCGACTATCCGGCGCCGCTGGTCGAGCATTCGGCCGCGCGTGCCCGCGCGCTCGATGCGCTGGCTGGATTGCCGAAGCGCCGCTGACCGCACGCGCCGGGTTGCCGCATCAATTGCAGAACGCGACGTGTTCGAGCAATGCGTACGCGACGCCTGAACCGAAATAGGCCGCGCCGCACCACGCGACGAACGCGAGCGTGCCGGCGGCGAGCGCCGCGCGGATCATGCCCATGCCGTGTTGCCCGATGCCGGACGCGCGACGCGCGCATCGTTGATCGGCAGGTGCAGCAACGCCGCGAGTACGCCGAGCGCGATCGAGCCGATCCACAGCGGCATATACGAATGTGTCGCGTCGTACACGAGCGCACCGAGCCAGACGCCGAAGAAGCTGCCGAGCTGGTGCCCGAAGAACACGAAGCCGAACAGCGTCGCGATGTAGCGCACGCCGAACACCTGCGAGATCACGCCGTTGGTCAGCGGCACGGTGCCGAGCCACGTGAACCCCATCACGGCCGCGAACACGTAGACGCTCGCGGGCGACAGCGGTGCGGCAACGAACGCGGCCATCGTGAGCGCGCGCACGAGATACAGCACCGACAGCACGTACTTGCGCCGCAGCAGCCCGCCGAGATGACCGCACGCGTAGGTGCCGGCCACATTGGTCAGCGCGATCAGTGCGAGCGCGACGCTTGCGTGGCGCGCCGGCAGCCCATGGTCGAGCAGGTAGGCGGGAAGATGCGTCGCGATGAATGCGAGCTGGAAGCCGCACGCGAAGAAGCCCGCGTTCAGCAGCCAGAAGCCGCGATGCGCGAACGCCTCGCGCACGGCTTCGCCGATCGACTGGTCGGGGCCGGCGGCGCCGGCGGCCTGCGCGGGCCGGTCGCGCAACAGCACGGCGAGCGGCGCGAGCAGCACCGCGACGAGCGCCAGCGCGATGAACGCATGCCGCCAGCCGATGCCGCCGATCAGCGTCTGGGCGACGGGCACCATGCAGAACTGGCCGAGCCCGCCGATCGCGCCAGCGACGCCGAGCGCCCAGCCGCGCCGGTCGGGCGGAAACAGGCGGCTCAGCGCGCCATAGATCGACGCGAACGCCGAGCCCGACAACGCGATACCGATCACGAGCCCGGCGCCGACCGTGAACATGCCGGTCGTCGCCGCATGCGCCATCGTGACGAGCCCGGCCGCATACAGCAGCATTCCGGCGACGATCACGCGCAGTGAGCCGAAGCGATCGGCGACCATGCCCGTGAACGGCTGCGCGACGCCCCAGATCAGGTTCTGCAGCGCCAGTGCGAGCCCGAACGCTTCGCGCGACCAGCCGTGGTCGAGCGATACCGGCGCGAGAAACAGGCCCTGCACGTGGCGGATGCCGAGCGCGGCACCCATGATCAGGCCGCCGGCCAGTACGGGCAGCCAGCGGCGGCGGACTTCCTGCTCGATCGGGGTCATGCGTGTCTCCGGATGATGGCGCGCGGCAAAGCGGCCGCGCTCGATCCGATTAGACGATCGGGCCCGTTGTCGCTCAAGCGATCATTCGGTCAGGTTGGCATGCGTGCGGGGAATGCGACGAAGGGCGCGTGGGGTGGGACGGGGGCGCTCGGCAGCGGTCAGGCTTGTTTGCACAGGCCGCGTTTACGTCGATGCCGTGTTGTGCGCGCGCATCGCGGTATCGCATTCGGCCGCTTCGGCGAGCATCCAGTCGCGGACGTCGGCGACTTCGCGGCGCGGGGCCGGATCGTGCTGGAACAGCCAGTACCCGTATGCATCCGACAGCGCCTGTGTGTGCGGCCCGAGCACCGCGAGCCGGCCGTCCGCGAGCATCGGTGCGACGAGCGCGAGGCGCCCGAGCGCGACGCCCTGGCCCGCGATCGCGGCCTGGATCACCTGGTCGTACTGGTTGAAGCGCAGCACGCCTTTCGGGCGCGCGTCGCCGAGCCCGGCCGCGTGCAGGTGCGCGCGCCACTGCAATTGCGGCTGCGGCGGCCCGTCGAATTCGAGCAGCACGTGGTCGGCGATCGCGGCCGCGTTCGTGACGGGCCGCGCGGCGAGCGCAGGATGGGCGACCGGCACGACGATCTCGTCGAACAGGCGCAGCGCGCCGGCCGGCGCACGGTCGCGCGGACAGTAGCGGATCCCGAGGTCGATGCCTTCGGCGCGCAAATCGAGTACCTTGTCGTTCGCGGCGACGCGCAGGTCGATCTCCGGCAGGCGCGTCTGCAGCCGCCCGAGCCGCGGCAGCAACCACAGCGCGGTGACGCCGATGCTCGCGGTGATCGTGACGGGCTGGCGCTCGCGCGCGGCGGCGAGCGACGCGACGGTGTCCTGCAGGCTGTGCAGTGCCGCATCCGCGACGCGAAACAGCCGCTCGCCTTCCGGCGTGAACGCGATCTTCCGGTAGCCGCGCTGCAGCAGCGCGACACCGAGATGCGCTTCGAGCGCGTGTACCTGGCGGCTGACCGCCGATTGCGTGACGCACAGGTCCTGCGCGGCGAGCGTGATGCTCATGCGGCGGCCGACGGCGACGAAACCGCGGACGAGGTCGAGCGACGGGAGACGGACGAGTGGCGTTGACATGCGCGTGACTCATGCGAACGGAGCAGCAAGATTGGTTGAGAACGCGGGGCGCGTCAAGTTCAATGGGGGCTGGTGCGGGCGGTGAGGGGTGGGGCAGGTGCTCGTGAGTTGACGCCAATGCCGGCCGTGAAGCTCGGGTACGAGTAGATGCTTAGGCGCCTACCGGGATCGCCCGCGAAGTATGGGGGCCGAGTAAGCGCTGAAGCGCTGACTCCAACCAACCACGCCACGGGACCGAAGTAAGCGCTAAAGCGCCAACTCGGATCGACCGCCGTGGGGTTGGAGTAAGCGCTGAAGCGCCAACTCCAACCAACCACGCCATGGGACCGAAGTAAGCGCTGAAGCGCTAACTTCGGTCGACAGGAGACAAGATGACGATTTCGAACGAAGGCAACGGAATGACGCAGGGCACCCGCGCGGCAGACGCATTGCCACCCGAGCCCGTGACGCTGCGCGCAGCCGACGGCTACGAATTGCGCGGGCATGTCTGGCGCCATCGCGGCGGCAGTGTCGCGCGGCCCGTGACGGTCATCAATTGCGCGACGTCGGTACGTTGCGACTACTACTTTCGTTTCGCGGCCTGGCTGTTCGCGCAGGGGCGCGACGTGCTCGTCTACGACTATCGCGGCATCGGCGGGTCGCGCCCGGCGCAGCTCGCGAAGTTGCGCGCGAACTGGCTCGACTGGGGGCGGCTCGATTGCGAAGCCGCGCTGCAATACGCACGCGACACGTTTCCGGGCCAGCCGATCGACGTCGTCGCGCACAGCATCGGCGGGTTCGTGCTCGGGCTCGCGGCATCGAACGTCCACGTGCGGCATGCGGTGACGGTCGGCGCGCAGTATGCGTACTGGCGCGATTACCTGCCGGCCGAACGGCGGCGCATGTGGTGGAAGTGGCACGTCGCGATGCCGGTGCTCGCGGCCGTGTTCGGCTACGTGCCCGCGAAACGGC
This sequence comes from Burkholderia sp. AU30198, assembly GCF_020419825.1. Lineage (NCBI taxonomy): Bacteria > Pseudomonadati > Pseudomonadota > Betaproteobacteria > Burkholderiales > Burkholderiaceae > Burkholderia > Burkholderia sp. AU30198. Next base: position 29,911 of record NZ_JAIZSA010000020.1, read on the forward strand.
TCGGCTGGATGGAGGACACGCCGCGTGGCGTCGCGTTGTCGTGGGTGCGCTCGCAGGCGCGCTTCGAGGAGGGCTATACGAGCGGCCTGCTCGCCGAACCCGCCGCGAGCCGCGCCGCGTTGCCCGCCCGCTTCGCGGGGCTGTCGGCGCCGATGCTCGCGATCGGCCTCGACGACGACGGGTTCGGCACGGTCGAGGCGATCGAGCGGCTGGTCGGCTACTACACGGGCAGCGACGTCGCGCATCTGCGGATCGCGCCGGCCGACATCGGCGTCGATGCGATCGGCCATTTCGCGTTTTTCCACAGCCGCTTCACCGACACGCTGTGGCCGCTTGCGCTGTCCTGGCTGCAACACGGTGTGCTGCCGGCCGATGCGCCGGGCAAAGTGCATGCACTTCACCCGGCATCGCGCGGGCGGGGAGCGGGCAGCGGTGTGCCGGGCGTCGTCGCGAACGGGTGACGGCCGCGCAACGCAGGCGCAGGCCGGGAGCACAAGTGCCAGCGCGGCGCACGGTGCCGGCGCTGACGCCGGCGGGCCGCAACGGCTCGCCGCACCGCTCGATCGATTAACATCGAACGTTTCATTCCACAGGCCGCCGCCCGTCGATGCTCGTCCCGTCCGATTCCGCTTCCCCGTCCGAACCCCCTCGCGCCTGGCGCATGCAGAGTCTCGACGCGCCGCCCGCCGCGTGCCGCGCCGGCGTGCGGATCGCGCGTGTCGATTTCGACTGGCGTGTGCCGCTCGCGTCGCCCGCGTATGCGGCACTCAGCGATGGCGAGCGCGCGCGGGCCGCGCGTTTCATGCGGCATGAGGATGCGGTGCGCAGCGCCGCGACGCGTGCCGCGCTGCGCGACGTGCTCGGTTCGGCCCTCGGCATCGCGCCGCAGGCGGTGGCGATCGTCGTCGACGCATCGGGGCGGCCGTCGCTCGACGGCATGCATCGCACATCGCTCGACTTCAACGTGTCGCATGCGGGCGACCATGCGCTGCTTGCGTGGGCACCCGCGGGCCGCGTCGGCGTCGATATCGAATGCTGCAATCGCGTGGCCGACTGGCGTGCGCTGACGCGCGAAGTCTGCGCGCCCGCCGAGGCCGCCTATCTCGACTGCCTGCCGCTTGCCGCGCGCGCCGGCGAATTCATGCGCGTCTGGTGTGCGAAGGAGGCGCTGCTCAAGGCGCTCGGCACGGGCATCGTCGGCGGGCTGAGCGCGTTCGCGGTCGTGCCGCCGCGCGATGGCGCGACTCCCGCGACGACGGTCGTCGAGCCGGCCGCGCCCGCCGCCGGTGTCGCGGCGTTCGATGCGGCGTGGCTCGACGCTGCCCCCGGCTACGCGGCGTGCGTCGCGTGGACGCGTGCGTGAGCCGGGATCAGCGCGCGGCGCTCATGCGAGCGGCGCGTCGTTCGGCGCCGCATAGCGCGCGTTGATCGCGTTGCTCATCGCGAAGTCGAACGACAGCCCCTTCGGCGGCACCGGCTTCATGAACCACGTGTCGTAGAGCGCGTCGATCTCGCCGCGCTTCATCGACTGCGCGAGCACGCCGTCGACGAGCGCCTTGAACTGCGGATCGTCCTTGCGCTTCATGAACCCGCAGGCTTCCGACGATTGCGGCGTGCCGACGATCTGCCCGTCGGCCGGCTTCGCGGCGCGCTGGCGCACGCTCGCGAGCAGCACGTCGTCCATCATGTACGCGGCCGTGCGGCCCGATTCGAGCGTGAGATGTCCTTCGCCGCAATCCTTCACGCTGATGCGATCTGAATGTTGCCAAAAATAAAATAAATACAACAAACATTAAGCGCCGGATCACATGGGCCGATCCGGCGGGCCGTCCCGGGCATCAGGGAAACTCCCAAGTCGAAATCGGTGAAATACGGGTTGTCTAGACAAGTTGGCGTGGCTACACTTCAATCCATTCCGAACTTGTCTAGACAGGATTGCTCACATGATTACGTTGACCCCCGGCCACCTGACCCTCCCGCAACTGCGCCAGATCGCACGTGAATCCGTGCAGCTCGCGCTCGACCCGGCCAGCTTCGCGAAGATCGACGCCGGCGCGAAGGCTGTCGCCGACATCGCCGCGAAGGGCGAGCCGGCCTACGGCATCAACACCGGCTTCGGCCGCCTGGCCAGCACGCACATCCCGCGCGACCAGCTCGAACTGCTGCAGAAGAACCTCGTGCTGTCGCACGCGGTCGGCGTGGGCGAGCCGATGGCACGCTCGTCGGTGCGTCTGCTGATGGCGCTGAAGCTGTCGAGCCTCGGCCGCGGCCACTCGGGCATCCGTCGTGAAGTAATGGACGCGCTGATCAAGCTGTACAACGCGGATGTCCTGCCGCTGATCCCGGTGAAGGGCTCGGTCGGCGCATCGGGCGACCTCGCGCCGCTCGCGCACATGTCGGCCGTGCTGCTGGGCGTCGGCGAAGTGTTCATCCGCGGCGAGCGTGCAAGCGCGATCGACGGTCTGCGCGTCGCGGGCCTCGCGCCGATGACGCTGCAGGCGAAGGAAGGCCTCGCGCTGCTGAACGGCACGCAGGCATCGACCGCGCTGGCGCTCGACAACATGTTCTCGATCGAAGACCTGTACCGCACCGCGCTCGTCGCGGGTGCGCTGTCGGTCGACGCGGCAGCCGGCTCGGTGAAGCCGTTCGACGCACGCATTCATGAACTGCGCGGCCATCAAGGCCAGATCGACGCGGCTGCGTCGTATCGCGACCTGCTCGAAGGTTCGCCGATCAACCAGTCGCACCGCGATTGCGACAAGGTGCAGGATCCGTACAGCCTGCGCTGCCAGCCGCAGGTGATGGGCGCGTGTCTGGACCAGATGCGCCATGCAGCCGACGTGCTGCTGGTCGAAGCGAACGCCGTGTCGGACAACCCGCTGATCTTCCCGGATACCGGCGAAGTGCTGTCGGGCGGCAACTTCCACGCCGAGCCTGTCGCGTTCGCGGCCGACAACCTCGCGCTCGCCGCGTCGGAAATCGGTGCACTGGCCGAACGCCGCATCGCACTGCTGATCGACGCGACGCTGTCGGGCCTGCCCCCGTTCCTCGTGCGGGACGGCGGCGTGAACTCGGGCTTCATGATCGCGCACGTGACGGCTGCCGCACTCGCATCGGAAAACAAGACGCTCGCGCACCCGGCATCGGTCGACTCGCTGCCGACCTCCGCGAACCAGGAAGACCACGTGTCGATGGCGACGTTCGCCGCGCGCAAGCTCGCCGACATCGCGGACAACACGAAGCACATCCTCGCGATCGAACTGCTGGCCGCCGCGCAAGGCGTCGACCTGCGCGCGCCGTACCACACGAGCCCGAAGCTGGCGCCCGTGATGGAAACGATCCGCGGCAAGGTCGCGCACTACGAGCTCGACCACTACTTCGCGCCGGACATCGCCGTGATCGCGAAGCTGGTCGGCGAGCGCGCGTTCGCGAAGGTTGCGCCGTTCTCGTTCGCATCGGAACAGTAAGCCCATGAGCGCGCCGGTCTACCAGGAGATCAAGGACTTCATCCTGGGCCGCATCCACGCAGGCGAGTGGGAGGAGGGCGACCAGGTGCCGTCCGAGAACGAGCTGGCGCGCGAATTCAAGGTGGCGCGCATGACCGTCAACCGCGCGCTGCGCGAGTTGACGGCCGAGCAGGTGCTCACGCGCATGAAGGGCGCGGGCACCTACGTCGCGCGGCCGAAGTACGAGTCGACGCTGGTGGCGATTCGCAGCATCTCGGAGGAAGTCGGTGCACGCGGGCATGCGTATCACGCCAGCGTGCTCGGCCTCGACACGATCCGCGCCGACGAGGCGCTCGCCGACGAGATGCAGGTGGCCGTACGCACGAAGCTGTTTCATTCGCAGGTGCTGCACTTCGAGAATGACGAGCCCGTGCAGCTCGAAGAACGATGGGTGAATCCGGCGGTCGCGCCGGATTACGCCGAGCAGGATTTCACGAACACGACGCCGAACCTGTACCTGATGCGCGCGGCTCCGCTGCAGCGCGTCGAGTACCGGATCGAAGCGGCGGCCCCGGCGCCGGAACGGCGCGAGCAGCTGCGGATGGACGACGTCGAGCCGTGTCTGGTTTTACATCGACGCACCTGGTCGCAGGGCGTCGTCGCCTCGGTGGCGAATCTGTGGCATCCCGGCAGCCGATACCGCTTCACCGGGCATTTCTGATTCCTATTTGATAGTCATTTTCCTTCGGGAGCAGTCGTCATGAACCATCCGAAACACATCGATCCCCGTCTCGATCCGACGCGCACGATCCGCGCGCCGCGCGGCAACGAGAAAGTCTGCAAGACCTGGCTGGCCGAAGCGGCCTACCGGATGATCCAGAACAACCTCGACCCGGAAGTCGCCGAGCATCCGCATGCGCTCGTCGTGTACGGCGGCATCGGCCGCGCGGCACGCAACTGGGAATGCTACGACCAGATCCTCGCATCGCTGAAGGATCTCGAAGAGAACGAGACGCTGCTGATCCAGTCGGGTAAGCCGGTCGGTGTGTTCCGCACGCACAAGGATGCGCCGCGCGTGCTGCTCGCGAACTCGAACCTCGTGCCGCACTGGGCGAACTGGGATCACTTCCACGAGCTCGACCGCAAGGGCCTGATGATGTACGGCCAGATGACGGCCGGCAGCTGGATCTACATCGGCAGCCAGGGCATCGTTCAGGGTACCTATGAAACGTTCTTCTCGGTCGCGAACCAGCACTTCAACGGGGATCCGTCGGGCTGCTGGATCCTGACGGGCGGCCTGGGCGGCATGGGTGGCGCGCAGCCGCTCGCGGCAACAATGGCCGGCTTCTCGATGATCGCAGTCGAATGCGACGAGACGCGCATCGACTTCCGCCTGAAGACGCGCTACGTCGACAAGAAGGCGACGACGCTCGACGAAGCGCTCGGCATGATCGAGGAAGCGAAGCGCACCGGCAAGCCGGTGTCGATCGGCCTGCTCGGCAACGCGGCCGACGTGTTCCCGGAACTCGTCAAGCGCGGCATCACGCCGGATTGCGTGACCGACCAGACGAGCGCGCACGACCCGATCAACGGCTACCTGCCGCAAGGCTGGACCGTCGCGCAATGGCGCGAAGCGCAGAAGGTCGATCCGCAGAGCATCGTGAAGGTCGCGAAGCAGTCGATGGCCGTGCAGGTGCAGGCGATGCTGGATCTGCAGGAACGCGGCGCGGCGACGCTCGACTACGGCAACAACATCCGCCAGATGGCGCTGGAAATGGGCGTCGAGAACGCGTTCGACTTCCCGGGCTTCGTGCCGGCGTACATCCGCCCGCTGTTCTGCGAAGGCAAGGGCCCGTTCCGCTGGGTCGCGCTGTCGGGCGATCCGGAAGACATCTACAAGACCGACCAGAAGGTGAAGGAGCTGATCCCCGACGATCCGCACCTGCACAACTGGCTCGACATGGCACGTGAACGCATCGCGTTCCAGGGCCTGCCGGCGCGTATTTGCTGGGTCGGCGTGAAGGATCGCTATCGCCTCGGCCAGGCGTTCAACGAGATGGTCAAGAACGGCGAACTGAAGGCCCCGATCGTGATCGGCCGCGACCACCTCGACACCGGCTCGGTCGCGAGCCCGAACCGCGAGACGGAATCGATGAAGGACGGTTCGGACGCAGTTAGCGACTGGCCGCTGCTGAACGCACTGCTGAACACCGCAGGCGGCGCATCGTGGGTGTCGCTGCATCATGGCGGCGGCGTCGGCATGGGCTTCTCGCAGCACTCGGGCGTCGTGATCGTCGCCGACGGTACCGCCGAAGCGCACGAGCGTCTCGGCCGCGTGCTGCTGAACGACCCGGCGACGGGCGTGATGCGCCATGCGGATGCCGGCTACGAACTCGCGCAGCAGACGGCCCGCGAAGCCGGCCTGAAGCTGCCGATGCTCGGCCGCTGAGCATGACGGCGCTCCACCAGGCGCCGGCGACCGCGACGATGATCCGCGCAGCGGATCTCGTCGCGTCGCCATGGAAGAACGGCGGCGGCGTGACGCGCGAAATCGGCGCGTTCCCGCCGGGCGCCGCGCTCGACGCGTTCGCGTGGCGCGTGAGCGTTGCCGACGTCGGCACGGCCGGGCCGTTCTCGCGTTTCGACGGCATCGACCGCACGCTCGTGCTGCTGTCCGGCGCGGGCATGACGCTCGCCGAGGAAGGCGGCGCCCGCCACGTGCTCGACGCACCGCTGGCCCGCGCGGATTTCGCGGGCGAGGTGGCGATCGACGCGACGCTGCATGACGGCGCGACGCGCGACTTCAACCTGATGACGCGCCGTTCGGCCGCGCGCGGCGCGCTCGACGTATGGCGCGCAGGCGCGCACCGCATCGAACGTGCCGATACCGTGCTGCTGTATTGCGCGGCTGGCGAAGCCGCCGTTGAAATCGACGGCGCACGCTACACACTGGAAGAAATGGACACGCTGCGGCTCGACGGGCCGCAGCGTGCGTTTGACGTCGTCATGAGCGGTAGCGGCGCGTTGCTCGCCGTGTCGCTCGCCATCGGCGAACGAGACTGAACGCATGAAACCGACTGTCTGGCATCACCTGAGGCTGTGTCCGCACGGCCATCCCGACGAGACGATCGACGACGCGGCGATCGCCGTCGACGAAACCGGCACGATCGTCTGGCTCGGCGCGATGTCCGCGCTGCCGCACGGTTACGCCCACTGGCAGCGCGAGGATCTGCACGGCGCGTGGGTGACGCCGGGCCTTGTCGACTGCCATACGCACCTCGTGTACGGCGGCACGCGTGCCGACGAATTCGCACAGCGCCTCGCGGGCGTCAGCTACGAGGAAATCGCGCGGCAGGGCGGCGGGATCGTGTCGACGGTGCGCGCGACGCGCGCGGCCGACGAGACGACGCTGTTCGTGCAGGCCGCGGCACGCCTGCAGCCGCTGCTCGCCGAAGGCGTGACCGCGATCGAGATCAAGTCGGGCTACGGGCTCGACCTCGCGAGCGAACGCAAGATGCTGCGCGTCGCGCGCCAGCTCGGCGAACGCTTCCCGGTCACCGTCTACACGACCTTCCTCGGCGCGCACGCGCTGCCGCCCGAATACGCGGGCCGCGCGGATGCGTATATCGACGAAGTGTGCGACCGGATGCTGCCGGCGCTGGCCGACGAGGGGCTCGTCGACGCGGTCGACGTGTTCTGCGAACGCATCGGCTTTTCGCTCGCGCAGACCGAGCGCGTGTTCGAAGCCGCGACGCGACGCGGGCTGCCCGTGAAGCTGCATGCGGAGCAACTGTCGAACGCGGGCGGCACGGCGCTCGCCGCGCGCTACCGCGCACTGTCCGCCGATCACCTCGAATTTCTCGACGAAGCCGGCATCGAGGCGATGAAGGCAGCCGGTACGGTTGCCGTGCTGCTGCCCGGCGCGTACTACTTCATTCGCGAGACGCAACTGCCGCCGATCGAGCTGCTGCGCAAGCACGGCGTGCCGATCGCGCTCGCGACCGATCACAACCCCGGCACGTCGCCGCTCGAATCGCTGCTGCTGACGTTGAACATGGGCTGCACGCTGTTCCGCATGACGGTGCCCGAGGTGCTGCAGGGCGTCACGCGCCATGCGGCCGCGGCGCTCGGCCGCGCGGATCGCCACGGCGCGCTCGAGGTCGGCCGCCAGGCCGACTTCGCCGCCTGGTCGGTCGGCTCGCTGGCGGAGCTCGCCTACTGGATCGGCCGGCCGCTGTGCGAGCAGGTCGTACGCGGCGGCACGACCGTGTTTCGCCGGATGAATGGATAGCCTCATGACCGACACCACGTTGTTTGCAGACCATGCGTACCTGCCCGATGGCTGGCGCCGTAACGTGCTGCTGCGCTGGGACGCGGCCGGCACGCTGACCGGCGTGACGCCCGACACCGACGCGCCCGCCGGTGTCGCGCGTGCCGCCGGGCCGGTGCTGCCCGGCATGCCGAACCTGCATTCGCACGCATTCCAGCGCGCGATGGCGGGGCTCACCGAATACCGCGCGAATCCGTCCGACAGTTTCTGGAGCTGGCGCGACCTGATGTACCGCTTCGCGCTGAAGATCACGCCCGACGCGCTCGCGGCGATCGCGCGCTGGCTGTATGTCGAGATGCTCAAGTGCGGCTATACGTCGGTGTGCGAATTCCACTACGTGCACCACACGCAGGACGGCTCGCGCTATCCGCAGATCGCGGAACTCGGCACGCGCGTGATCGACGCCGCGCGCGCGGCCGGCATCGGCATCACGATGCTGCCGGTGTCGTACCAGTTCGCCGGCTTCGGCAACAAGCCGCCGCGCGACGACCAGCGCCGTTTCATCAACACGCCCGACGGCCTGCTCGAGCTGCTCGACGCGATGCGTCGCACGGCGCCGGAGCACGGCGGGCTTCGTTATGGCGTCGCACCGCACTCGCTGCGGGCGGTATCCGAGAACGGGTTGCGCGTGCTGCTCGAAGGGCTGCCTGACGATGCCCCCGTGCATATCCATATCGCCGAGCAGACGGCCGAAGTCGACGACTGCGTGCGTGCCTACGGTGCGCGCCCGGTGCAATGGCTGCTCGATCGTTTCGACGTCGATGCGCGCTGGTGTCTCGTGCATGCGACGCACGTCGACGCGGCCGAAACGGCCGCGCTCGCGAAGCGTCGCGCGGTCGCCGGCCTGTGCCTGACGACCGAGGCGAACCTCGGCGACGGCGTGTTCCCGGCCGTCGACTATCTTGCGCAGGGCGGCGTGATCGGGGTCGGCTCGGACAGCCACGCGTCGGTCGACTGGCGCTCGGAGTTGCGCCTGCTGGAATACGGGCAGCGGCTCGTGCACCGCGCGCGCAACGTGCTGGCGAGCGACACGCAGGCGCATGTCGCCGATCGCCTGTTCGATGCATCGCTCGCGGGCGGCGCGCAGGCCAGCGGGCGGCGGGTCGGTGCGCTGCGCGAAGGGTGCCGCGCCGACTGGCTCGTGCTCGATCCCGATCATCCGGCGGTCGCCGAACACGACAGCGCGTCGTGGTTGTCGGGTATCGTGTTCGCCGAGCATGGCGAGACGCCGGTGCTCGACGTCTACACGGGCGGCGAGCGCGTCGTGAGCGGCCGCCGCCATCGCGACGAAGCCGTCGCGTATGCCGACTACCGCGCCGCGCTGGCGCAACTGCTGCGCTGACGCGCGCAACCGGCGCACGCCGCATGCGTGCGCCGGCAGACCTCCAACGGTGATGCGACATGACTGAACAACCGGCTGTATTCACGCTGAAGCAGGGCACGCTGCCGCTGCTGATCTCGATTCCGCACGCAGGCACGCACATCCCCGACGACATCGCTGCGACGATGACGGCCGATGCGCGTTTCGTCGACGATTGCGACTGGCATCTCGAACGGCTGTACGGCTTCGCGGCCGACCTCGGTGCATCGATCCTCGTGCCGTCGCACGCGCGTTACGTCGTCGACCTGAACCGTCCGCCCGACAACGAGAACCTGTACCCGGGGCAGGACACGACGGGGCTCGTGCCGGTCGATACGTTCGACAAGGCGCCGCTGTATCCGGCGGGCGCGCTGCCCGGCAACGACGAGATCATGCGTCGCCGCGACCGCTACTGGCTGCCGTATCACGACGCGCTGCAACGCGAGGTCGCGCGCCTGAAGCACGAGCACGGCCGCGTGCTCGTGTGGGAAGCGCATTCGATCCGCTCGCACGTGCCGCGCTTCTTCGACGGCCGCCTGCCGGACTTCAACTTCGGCACGTCGAGCGGCGTGAGTGCCACACCGGGCCTGGCAGAGGCGCTGGCCGCGCGCGTGCTCGAACACGGCGGCTATACGGCGGTCGCGAACGGGCGCTTCAAGGGCGGCTACATCACGCGTCACTATGGCGTGCCCCCTACCGGCGTCGAGGCCGTGCAGCTCGAGCTCTCGCAGATCACCTACATGGAAGAGACGCGTCCTTACGCGTATGACGAAACGCGTGCGGCACGGATTGTGCCGCTATTGCAGACGCTCGTCGAAACCGCGCTCGCGCATCGTTGAGCCCGGGCCGCACGGATGCGGCAGCGCGGCGGAGCAGGTGTGTCACGGTCCGCCGGCACGCAGCGTGCTGCACCGATGCAATGCACAACACGGCATCGATCCTCGAGATCGGTGCCGTTTTTTTTCGTCCGGCTTTCGTCTGATCGATGCCGTCATCGGCACCTGAAAATTTGACGCAATTTTTAGGTGATATAAGCTGAATGTTAGGAAGTCGTCACGCGCGCACCGGCGGTGAGGCCATCGATCGTGGCCGCCCTGTGCCGGCCTGCGCTGCGAGACACCTTGCCGACGTGCCGCCGCGCGGCGTTGCCGCATGCGCTTCATCGCGACACGTGTCCTGCCTTCATCCGTCAGTCGAGTACGATCGTGAAAGCCGCCAGCCCTTCGATACGCCGGACGCGAAGTCCGTCGGCGGGCGCGCCGCCTCAGGCCGGGCCGATCCGGCATGCTGATCGCGGCACGCGTGCCGCCTTTTTACGCGAACCTCGTTTCTTCGCCATTTCCCATCGCGGCCTGCGCCGCTTCAATCTCGTGACCGCGCGCGTGTTCAGCGCGGTGCAGTGCGACGGCAGCGCGTCATTGTTGCCCTAGCGTCCTTTTCGGCTTCCGTTCCGGGTCGCACCGCCTGTTGCCGCATCGTCCGCGCGGCAGGATCGCGTGTGAGCATGCGCCGCGTCGCGGTGCGCGCGTGCAGCGCCGGCACGAGCCATCATCGTTCCGCGTGCGAACGAGTCGCGCGCGATTACCGGAGAGACACCCATGCGCATGCGCCCGATCGTAGCCGTTACCGCCGACCGCATCCTGCGCGGGGCGCATCCGAACCACACGGCGGGGGAGAAGTACCTGGCCGCGCTCGTCGATGGCGCCGGCGCGCTTGCGTTCGTGCTGCCCGCGCTCGGTGCGCACCAGCCGGCCGACGCGATCGTCGCGGCAGTCGACGGGTTGCTGTTCACCGGCAGTTATTCGAACGTCGAGCCGCATCACTACGGCGGCGCCGCGAGCGCGCCCGATACGCTGCACGATCCCGCGCGCGACGCGACCGCGCTGCCGCTGATCCGCGCGGCGATCGAAGCGGGCGTGCCCGTGCTCGCGATCTGTCGCGGCATGCAGGAGCTGAACGTCGCCTACGGCGGCACGCTGCATCAGCGACTGCACGCGACGACCGGCTTCGACGATCACCGCGAGCGGCCGGCCGATCCGCTCGAACGGCAGTACGGCCCGGCGCACGTCGTGCAGTTCGCGCCGGGCGGCCTGCTGCAGCGGGTCGCGCGTGGTGCGCAGGAGGCGACGGTCAATTCGCTGCACGACCAGGGCATCGCGCAGCTCGGCGCGGGGCTCGTCGTCGAGGCCAGCGCGCCCGACGGACTGGTCGAGGCCGTCAGCGTGCGCGGCGCGCGCGCGTTCGCGCTCGGCGTGCAGTGGCATCCCGAATGGCGCTACGCGGAACAGCCGCTGTCGCGCGACATCTTCGCGGCATTCGGCGCGGCGTGCCGCGCGCGCATGACGCATCGCATTCATGCGGCCGGCGGCGCGATGCCGTCGCCGGCCGCATCCGACGTCGACTGATAGAGGCCGATCATGCAACCCGAACTGAGCGAATTCCTGCGTCAGCACCGCATCACCGAGGTCGAGGCGATCATTCCCGACATGGCCGGCATTGCGCGCGGCAAGATCATTCCGCGCAACAAGTTCGAATCCGGCGAATCGATGCGCTTGCCGCAGGCCGTGATGGTGCAGACCGTCACCGGCGACTATCCGGAGGACGGCACGCTGACCGGCGTGACCGACCCCGACATGGTGTGCGTGCCCGATCCGTCGACGATCTGCCTGATTCCGTGGGCCGTCGACCCGACCGCGCAGGTGATCCACGACTGCGTACATTTCGATGGCTCGCCGGTCGAGATTTCGCCGCGCTACGTGCTGCGACGCGTGCTCGATCTGTACAAGGAGAAAGGCTGGCAACCGGTCGTCGCGCCCGAGCTCGAGTTCTATCTCGTCGACATGAACGCGGATCCCGACCTGCCGCTGCGTCCGCCGGTCGGGCGTACCGGGCGCGCGGAGACCGGCCGGCAGTCGTATTCGATCGAAGCCGTGAACGAGTTCGATTCGCTGTTCGAGGACATCTACGAATACTGCGAGATGCAGGGGCTCGATATCGAGACGCTGATCCATGAGGTCGGCGCCGCGCAGATGGAGATCAACTTCGTACACGGCGATGCGCTGTCGCTGGCCGACCAGGTGTTCCTGTTCAAGCGCACGGTGCGCGAGGCGGCGCTACGCCACAACATGTACGCGACCTTCATGGCGAAGCCGATGCAGGACGAGCCGGGCTCCGCGATGCACATCCACCAGAGCCTGGCCGACGCGCGCACGGGGCGCAACCTGTTCTCCGACGAAGACGGTGCCGTGTCGCCGATGTTCCACAGCTATCTCGCGGGGCTGCAGAAGTACACGCCCGCCCTGATGCCGATCTTCGCGCCGTACATCAACTCGTATCGCCGCCTGTCGCGTTTCATGGCGGCGCCGATCAACGTGCAGTGGGGCTACGACAACCGCACGGTCGGCTTCCGCATCCCGCAGTCGGGCCCGTCGGCACGCCGCATCGAGAACCGGATTCCGGGCGTCGACTGCAATCCGTACCTCGCGTTCGCGGCGACGCTCGCCGCCGGCTATCTCGGCTTGACGCAACAGCTTGCACCGACCGAGCCGATCGCGTCGGACGGCTACAACCTGCCGTATCAGCTGCCGCGCAATCTCGAGGAGGGCATCTCGCTGATGGCGGCGTGCACGCCGCTGGCCGGCATTCTTGGCGACAAGTTCGTGAAAGCGTACCTGGCGCTGAAGGACACCGAATACGAAGCGTTCTTCCGCGTGATCAGTTCGTGGGAACGCAGGCATCTGCTGCTGCACGTGTGAGCGTGCGGCACTGTTATCCGGAGGAAGCATGACCGATCGAAACGAAGCCTTCTCACCCCATTCGACCGCGGATTACCGCGCGCTCGACGCCGCACACCACATCCACCCGTTCTCCGACATGGGCGCGCTGAACCGCGCGGGCAGCCGCGTGATCGTGAAAGCCGACGGCGTCTACCTGTGGGATTCGGACGGCAACAAGATCATCGACGGAATGGCCGGTCTCTGGTGCGTGAACGTCGGCTACGGCTGCAAGGCACTCGCCGACGCCGCGTATCGCCAGATCCAGGAACTGCCGTTCTACAACACGTTCTTCAAGACCACGCACCCGCCGGTGATCGAGCTTTCCGCGATGCTCGCGGAAGTCACGCCGAAGGGCTTCAACCACTTCTTCTATTGCAACAGCGGCTCGGAGGGCAACGACACCGTGTTGCGCCTCGTGCACCAGTACTGGCGCGTGCAGGGGCAGCCGCGGAAGAGGTATGTGATCTCGCGCAAGAACGGCTATCACGGCTCGACGATCGCTGGCGGCACGCTCGGCGGGATGGGCTACATGCACGAGCAGATGCCTTCGAAGGTCGAGAACATCGTGCACATCGACCAGCCGTATTTCTTCGGCGAAGCGGCGGCCGGCGAAACACCGGAAGCGTTCGGCCTGGCCCGCGCGCAGCAGCTCGAAGCGAAGATCCTCGAACTGGGCGCGGGGAACGTCGCCGCGTTCATCGGCGAGCCGTTCCAGGGCGCGGGCGGCGTGATCTTCCCGCCGTCGACGTACTGGCCGGAAATCCAGCGGATCTGCCGCAAGTACGACATCCTGCTGGTTGCCGACGAAGTGATCGGCGGCTTCGGCCGCACCGGCGAATGGTTCGCGCACCAGCATTTCGGCTTCGAGCCGGACCTGATCACGATGGCCAAGGGCCTCACGTCGGGCTACGTGCCGATGGGCGCCGTCGGCATTCACGAGCGCGTCGCGCGACCGATCATCGACAGCGGCGAATTCAATCACGGCCTCACGTACTCGGGCCACCCGGTGGCGGCAGCCGTCGCGGTCGCGAACCTGAAGCTGCTGCGCGACGAAGGGATCGTCGAGCGCGTGAAGAACGACATCGGGCCGTACTTCCAGCACCGGCTGCGCGATGTGCTGGGCGATCATCCGATCGTCGGGGAGATTGCGGGAGCGGGGCTGGTCGCGGGCGTTCAGCTTGCGCGTGACCGGAACCGGCGCGAGCGGTTCGGCGCGAATGTCGATATCGGCACGATCTGCCGCGACTTCTGCTTCAACGGCAACCTGATCATGCGCGCGACCGGCGACCGGATGCTGCTGTCGCCGCCGCTCGTGATTCGCGAAGCGGAGGTCGACGAGATCGTCGACAAGGCGAAGCGCGCGTTCGATGCGACGGCGGAACGGGTGGGGCGCGCGCAGTAAGCTGGCGCAGTATGCGCGTGCGCGCCTAGAGGCAGGCACGACGCCAAAACGAAAAGGCCCTGCGTCGTGAGACGCAGGGCCTTGAATTCTTTGGTGGGCGGTACTGGGTGGGGGTGTACGATCCCGGACTGTAAAGTGGCGCGGCCGAAAAGCCCGCCGCACCGTGAACGCGTTCCGGAAGACGATGAGGAAGTGGTGTTGCTGACCTCTGCGCGAGCGTCCTCGAACCCGAATCTGGTACCGGCCATCGAGTTTGCGTGAGCGAAGGCTATGCGGTCTGGCAGTGCGATGATCGGCGTCAGCGTGGCCGTATCACGGTAGTCTCCCCGACTGAAGATCACCCGTCATCGCAATCCTGCTGTTAGTGTTTTCCGTGAAGATTTTGGCATCGACGAAGCAATCGCCTGTCGGCGCAGCGCATTGTTCGCTGCCGCGCAAAGATGAGCGCCGGTGCATGGTGAGCCTGTTGTCTGCGCGGTGTCTTCACGATAAGCTCCCGCGACTCCCAACAAACATAATTCTGAGAGATGGCGAATACGTACAAATACGGGATTCATGAGGGCCTAACCCGTGAAGAGCTCTTCTTCCTGATCTTCATCGACGAGACGAGACGGGCAAGGAGCTAGGCATAGATGACGCTGTCGGAGTCGCAATGGTCCTGTCGGGTCAGCGGTTCATTCCGACACGCGGCAAGTTCGGCGGCGCGGTGAAGGGCACTTCGATTGCTTCGATCGTCTCCCGTCGCATGCTGCCGTACGAGCTTAAGCAGCGCATCCTTCCAACCGTGACCTCGTTCACGAGCCTGATCCTGTTGCGCATCAAGTTCACTCGGAATATCGGTGCGTTTGTCGGCCGCGCAATTCCGGGAGTGGGTTGGATAGTCCTGGCGTCCGACGTCACAATGATCTCGTATCGCTCCGTCACGACCTACAACAGCATGGTGAAGCCCGAGGACCGTTTGTATGGCTGATGCGTGGAAGCGCCTCGAAGAGTTCGTTGCTGCCGATGCGGGCAAGCCGCTCGTCGGTCGGCTCGAACTGACGCGAGACACGGACCTCTATCACGATCTGGACATGGAGCCGGACCACATCGATAAACTGGTTAGGCGATGGGCCGTGAAGTTCAGCGTGGACCTGTCCACGTTCGATATCCACTATTACTATCCGGCCGCGAAGCTCGGCATCGGTTCGTTCCTCGCGGCGGTCGTGAAATCCCCGTTCAGCACCTCCGCACGCGAGACGCTGGGCGGCCGGTCGCTGACGCTCGGCATGATGGAAGAGGCGATGGAGCGCGGGCGCTGGGAAGCGTAACGCGACGCGCTTTTGACTTCCGCATCTCCGACCAGAATCTAGCCTCGTAGCGCCTGCCGTCCGGCCGCGCCCACGCGTCGACCGGTGCGACCTGTCGCGAGGCCGTCTAGCGCCGGTTCCTCGCGGCGTCTTCCTTACCGTACATATTGGTGCGTACCGATGGGTCGAGCCGCGAACCGTCGATCGGCCGCAGGGTGTCGGAAGCAGGTCGCGAGAAAGGAGGGGAGGCGAGACTGCCGCACGCGTCCTTCAGGCTAAACCTACGGAGCCTGAGCGATCGTGGTCGGGCGTAACCCACCCTGGGACGCAGAAACTGACGGGACGCAGGGCGGGACTCGAACCGTCCCGTGACGCCGCTGGAAGAGGGGCGTGGAAAAGAAAAAAGGGTTTATGCATTTCTGCATAAACCCTCAATTTTCCGGCATTTCTGCCTTGAATTCTTTGGTGGGCGGTACTGGGATCGAACCAGTGACCCCTGCCGTGTGAAGGCAGTGCTCTACCGCTGAGCTAACCGCCCAAAGAAGAAAAGATTATGTCAGGAATTTTGGGGTCTGTAAAGCACTTTCTGCAAATATTTTCAGACCCGCGCAACGACCGGTCAGCCGGCCGTCGCTGGTTCGACGAGATCGAGGATCGACCCGTCGCGCTTGAGCGTCGCGAGCACGATGCTCGAGTTGATCGACATCACGCCTGCGGCGCGGTGCAGCCGGTTGATCACGAAATCCGAATAGTGATCGAGATCGCGCGCGCGAACCGTCAGCACGTAGTTCGACCCGCCCGTGACGATCTGCGCCGCGATGACCTCCGGCCACTGCTGGATCGCCTCCACGAACCGGTCGTGCCACTCGGGTACGTCCGGCCGCATCGACACATGCACGAGCGCCTCGAACGCGACACCGACCTTCTTCGGCTCGATCGTGCAGCGATACCCGGCAATGGCACCGCGTTCCTCCAGCAGCTTCACGCGCCGCAGGCAGGCCGACGGCGACAGTGCGACCGCGTTCGCGAGGTCCTGATTGCTGATGCGTCCGTCCCGTTCGAGGTGCCGGAGGATCCGCATGTCGGTTCGATCCAGAGTCATTTCGCAGAATCCGGTGAATTTTGAGATGAGATCCGCAGACTCTACTGCAATCGGATTGGTTCGTCATCGAAAAGTGAAGCTCATTCTATTTCGTCCTCGATAACATGCGCCCCATGTCCCGGCAGCTCATCCCGACGCAACGTGGTGCCGCCGGTGGTACCGCCGCCTTCAACCCTTACCGTCATTCCGCCATGTACGAACACGTTCCCGCCTATCCGGGCGATCCGATCCTGTCGCTGTTCCAGGCATTCCAGCAGGATGCGCATCCGCACAAGGTCAACCTGAGCATCGGCCTCTACTACGACGACGCGGGCCGGATTCCCGTCCTCGACAGCACGCGCATCGCGGCCGAGCAGCTACGCGATGCCGGTGCGCCGCACACGTATCTGCCGATGGAGGGGCTCGCCGCGTACCGGCAGGGCGTGCAGCGCCTCGTATTCGGCGCCGATTGCACGGCGCTCGCGGAAGGGCGCATCGCGACGCTGCAGACGCTCGGTGGATCGGGCGCGATCCGGCTCGGCGCGGAATTCGTGAAGCGTTATTTCCCCGACAGCGCGATCTGGATCAGCGACCCGACGTGGGACAACCACCGCGTGATCTTCTCGGCCGCGGGCCTCGACGTGCACACGTATCCGTACTACGACGCATTGCGCAACGACATCCGCGTCGACGCGATGCTCGCCACGCTCGATGCGTTGCCGGCGCGCAGCGTCGTGCTGCTGCAGCCGTGCTGCCACAACCCGACGGGGCTCGACCTCGGCCGCGACGCATGGCGCGCGGTGATCGACGTGCTCGCACGGCGCGGACTGATTCCGTTCCTCGACATGGCGTACCAGGGGTTCGGCGACGGTCTCGCCGACGACGCGTGGGCCGTGCGTGCGATCGTCGATGCCGGGCTGCCCGCGATCGTCAGCAATTCGTTTTCGAAGAACTTCTCGCTGTACGGCGAGCGCGTCGGCGGGCTGTCGGTCGTCTGCGCGAACGCGGGCGAGGCCGCGACGGTGCTGAGCCAGTTGCAGGCCGGCGTGCGCCGCACCTATTCGAGCCCGCCGCTGTTCGGCGCGCAACTCGTGTCGACCGTGCTGAACGACGACGCGCTGCGCGCGCGCTGGGAAGGCGAGGTCGCGCAGGTGCGCACGCGCATCAAGCGGATGCGCGGCGAACTGAAGGCCCGGCTCGATGCGCGGCTGCCGGACCGCGCGTTCGACGCACTCGTCACGCAGCGCGGGATGTTCAGCTACACGGGCATGGCCGCGACCGACGTCGACCGGTTGCGTGCATCGCACGGCGTCTATCTGCTGCGCTCGGGGCGCATGTGCATCGCAGGCCTGAACGATGCGAACGTCGACCACGTCGCGAACGCGATCGCCGAGGTGCTCGGCGTCGCGTCGCGGCGGGCCGCCTGAATTTCCCGACCGCGATCCGAAGGAGGACACGATGGCTGAAACGATCCCGGTCGACCTGCCGCAGCTCGCGCAACCGTTCTCGTGGGCGACCCGCGCGGGCGGGTTGATGTTCACGGGGCACGGGCCGGTCGACGCGTCCGGTGCGATTGCCGGCGACACGATGGCCGAACAGGCGCGCATCACGCTCGCGAATCTCGCGAAGGCCGTTGCGGCGGCCGGCGCGACGATGGACGACGTCGCGCAGGTGCTCGTCTACCTGTCAGACGTGAAGGCGATGCCCGAATTCGATGCCGAATACCGGCGCCACTTCCGCGAACCGTATCCGAACCGGACGTGCGTCGGTGTGCAGGGTTTCGCGCATCCGGCGATGCGCGTCGAACTCGTCGCGTACGTCGCGCTGCCCGCGGCGCGCATCTAGCAGGAACACCGCATTGCGCGGTGTGCAGTCACACAATCATCGACAAACTAGAACAGGACTGGAGGAGAACATGAGGACAATCCATCGATTCGCACTGCCAATGATGGCGGGTGCGCTTGCCGCGAGCGGCGCGATGGCGCAGAGCAGCGTGACGCTGTACGGGATCGTCGACCAGAGCATTCGCTATACGACGCATGCCGACGCGTCGAACGAGGCGAGCGTGCAGATGACCAACGGCGCGATCACGAACAGCCGCTGGGGGCTGAAGGGCAGCGAGGCGCTCGGCGGCGGGCTGAAGGCGATCTTCCAGCTGGAGAGCGGCTTCGAGCCGCAGAACGGGCAGCTCGACGGCGCGCTGTTCGGCCGCTACGCGTATGTCGGCCTCGCGAGCGACTGGGGTACCGTGAAGCTCGGCCGCCAGGCGACCGAGGCGTTCAACCTGTTCGGCGATCTCGATCCGCTGACGGTCGGCAACTACACGGCCAACATGTGGCCGTATTTCCTCACGCAAGGGCGGGCGAGCAACGTCGTCAGCTACGACGGCACGTTCGGCGGGCTGAACGTCGGCGCGAGCTACGGCTTCGGCGGCGTCGCGGGCAGCCTCGGCGCGAACGCGTACTGGGGCACGCACGTGTCGTACACGCAGGGCGGGCTGATGGTCGGCGCGACGTACCAGCAGGTGCGCGACCTGAACAGCCGTGCGCAGCAGGCGTGGGGCGCGGGCGCACGCTACGCGTTCGGCGCGGCGACGCTGTACGCGGGCTATCTCGGCGGCATCGACCGCACGGGCATGCTCGACCAGCAGCTGCTGAACGCGCCGGGCCGCGACGTGACCTACGGAGCGTTCGCGGACAACCCGCGTCGCGACGCGATCTTCTATACGGGCGCGAGCGTCAAGGTTACGCCGGCCGTGTCGGTGACGGGCGTCGCGTATTACGACGACATCCGCAACGTCAACGGCGTTGCCGGCAACGGCGGCAAGCGCTATACGGGCGTGCTCGAGGCCGAGTACGCTCTGTCGAAGGCCACGCAGGTCTACGCGACGGTCGACTACAACCGCGTGACGGGCGGCGCATTCACGGAAATGCCGGGACGCGGCAACCAGACGGGCATCGCGGCCGGCCTGCGGCACCTGTTCTGAGCACGCGGCGCGCGGCGGCCGGCCGGTCCGGCGCCGGCCCGCGCGCTGTTGACGTTCCGACCGGACAATCGCTTTCGAACGAGGTCACTCGATGCAACCAGAAGGGCAATTCCAGCATATCGCGGCGCGCGAGCAAGGCCTGCGCCGCACGCTTTCCGCACGGCAGATGGCGATGATCGCGATCGGCGGCGCCATCGGCACCGGTCTGTTTC
Source organism: Burkholderia sp. AU30198 (assembly GCF_020419825.1). NCBI lineage: Bacteria > Pseudomonadati > Pseudomonadota > Betaproteobacteria > Burkholderiales > Burkholderiaceae > Burkholderia > Burkholderia sp. AU30198. The sequence continues at coordinate 49,793 of NZ_JAIZSA010000020.1, forward strand.
TCGGCAGCGGCTTCGCGATCGGCTTCGCGGGCCCGAGCGTGCTCGTCAGCTACGCGATCGGCGCGTTCATCTCGCTGCTGCTGATGGGCTGTCTTGCGGAGATGACGGTCGCGCACCCGACCTCCGGTTCGTTCGGCGCGTATGCCGAACACTATGTGAGCCCGTGGGCCGGATTCCTCGTGCGCTACGCGTACTGGGCGTGCATCGTGCTCGCGGTCGGCACCGAGGTCACCGCGATCGCGCTGTACATGAAGTACTGGTTCCCGGGCGTGCCGGGCTGGCTGTGGATCGTCGGGTTCTCCGCGCTGCTGGTGTTTGTCAACGCGCGCAGCGTCGACGTGTTCGGCGCGGTCGAGTACGGCTTCTCGGTCGTGAAGATCGCGGCGATCGTCGGCTTCATCGCGCTCGGCGCCTATGTCGTGTTCGGCAATCCGGGGCTGGTCGGCGACGGTGCCGCACGCGCGGGATTCCACCATTACACGGATCACGGCGGCTTCTTCCCGAAGGGGGCGTGGGGCACGTGGGTCGCAGTGATCGTATCGATCTTCAGCTACCTGAGCATCGAGATGATCGCGGTCGCGGCCGGCGAAGCCGAGGATCCCGAGCGCGCGGTCACGCGTGCGTTCCGCTCGACGATCGTGCGGCTCGTGCTGTTCTACCTCGTGACGCTCGCGCTGATGCTCGCGATCGTGCCGTGGACGGCGGCGGGGCGCGACGAAAGCCCGTTCGTGAAGGTGATGGAGGCGATCCACCTGCCGGGCGCGGCCGGGCTGATCAACTTCGTCGTGCTGATCGCCGCGCTGTCCGCGATGAACAGCCAGCTCTACATCACGACGCGGATGATGTTCAGCCTGTCGCGTGCGGGCCATGCGCCGAAGGCGCTAGGAGAAGTGAACGCGCGCGGCGTGCCGTTCGGCGCGCTGATGCTGTCGACGCTCGGCATCGCGCTGGCGACCGTGCTGAGCGTGCTGTATCCGGACGCGTCGTTCACGATCATGATGGCGGTGTCGATGTTCGGCGCGCTGTTCACGTGGATGATGATCTTCGTCACGCACTACTGTTTCCGGCGTCGCCGGGCGGCCCTCGGCCTGCCGGCGCCCGCGTTCCGGATGCGCGGTTTTCCGCTGCTGACGCTGCTCGGCGCGGGCCTGATGCTCGCGGTGATGGTGACGACCTACTTCACGGCCGAATTCCACATGACGCTGATCTTCGGCATTCCGTTCCTGGTTGCGCTGTCGGTCGTGTACGCGGTGTGGTATCGGCGCGCGCAGCCGGTACTCCAGCCCGACGCGAAGTCGTGACGTAGCGGTGGGGGCGTGCGCTCAGCCCGCGAGCGCGGGCAATGCGTCGATCGATGCGCGCACGTAATCCGCGAAGCGCAGCGCGACCGGTTCGGCCGTGCCGCTGCGCTTCAGCGCGAGCGTGCGCGATTCGAGCGACGCATCCTTCAGCGGCCGGAACGCGAGCCGGTCGCTCTTCACCTGCTGCAGCACGCGCGGCACGAGCGCGACACCCATCCCGAACTCGATCATCGACAGGATCGTCTGCCACAGCCGTGCCTCGTGGCGGATCAGCGGGCTGAAGCCGGCGTTCACGCATTGCGCGATGATCAGGTCGTGATAATGCGGTGCCGCTTCGCGCGGGAACAGGATGAACGGTTCGGCGGCCAGCGCGGCGAGCGCGACCTGCTTGCGCTTCGCGAGCGGATGCGCGGCCGGCAGGCAGCACACGAACGGTTCCGCATAGACGGGCGTCGATTCGACCTCGGGCGGGACGTGGCCCCAGTGCGCATAGCCGAGATCGATCTGGCCGCGCTGGATCGCCTGCACCTGCGCCTGCGTGTTCATTTCGCTCAGCACGACCTCGACACCGGGGTAGTCGGCCTCGAAGCGCCGCACGGCATCGGGCAGCCCGCGATACAGCATCGAATGAACGAAGCCGATCCTCAGCCGGCCCGCAAGACCGGACGCGGAGCGCACCGTCAGGCGTTCGGCCTCGGCCGCCTGCAGCAGCAGCCTGCGCGCTTCGCCGAGCAGCACCTCGCCCGCGTTGGTGAGCGCGACGGTCTTGTTGGTGCGCGAGAACAGCTGGACGCCGAGCGCGTCCTCGAACTTGCGGATGTCGAAACTCAGCGCCGGCTGCGAGATGAACAGGCGCTTCGCCGCGCGCCCGAAATGCAGCTCCTCGGCGACCGCCACGAAGTAGCGCAACTGCCTCAGTTCCATGGTGTCTCCTCGCGGCGTCGGCATCGATAAGCGATATCTATCGTACCGGATAAATCCTGTATTGGACGCTTATCGATCGCGCGCCTACGCTCTGCGGAAGGCTTTGCACGGGACTGGCCAGGCGCCGCGGCGGCGCCGCCAGCCGACGTGCAGGCAACCCAGGAGACGCACGCATGAACGACACCGCTCGCACGCCGGACGCCGGCGCATCCAATATCCCCGACAGCCGGGGCATCAATTTCTTCTCGGTCGATCCCGATCTCGGCGCGTTGCTGAAGCTGCATCTCGGCGATGCGCACTATGCCGAGCTGGCGCCGCGGCTGCACGCGCTCGGTGCGCGCGTGTCGGGCGAGCTCGACGAATGGGCGTCGCGCGCGGACAAGCACCCGCCCGTGCTCGAGCACCGCAATCGGCGCGGCGAGGCCGTGCAGCGGATCGACAAGGATCCCGCGTATGTCGCGCTCGAACGCGTCGCGTATGCCGAACTCGGGCTCGCGTCGCTGAGCCACGGCGCCGAATCCGTCCCGCCGCTCGTCAAGTACGCGCTGACGTTCCTGTTCGTGCAGGCGGAGTTCGGGCTGTGCTGCCCGGTCAGCATGACCGATTCGCTGACGCGCACGCTGCGCCGCTTCGGCGATCCGGCGCTCGTCGCGCGCTACCTGCCGATGCTTGCGTCGCGCGACTTCGACACGCTGTACCAGGGCGCGATGTTCATGACCGAGCAGGCGGCCGGCTCCGACGTCGGCCGGATCGCGACGCGGGCGACGCGCGAGACGGACGCGCACGGCGAGACCGTCTGGCGCCTGACCGGCGACAAGTGGTTCTGCTCGAACGCGGATGCCGACCTCGCGATGGTGCTCGCGCGGCCCGACGGCGCGCCGGACGGCATCAAGGGACTCGCGCTGTTCCTGCTGCCGAAGACGCTGCCGGACGGCACGCGCAACCGCTACCGGATCGTGCGCCTGAAGGACAAGCTCGGCAGCCGTTCGATGGCGAGCGGCGAGATCGCGCTCGAAGGTGCGCAGGCGTACCTGATCGGCGAGATCGGCCGTGGTTTTCATCAGATGGCCGACATGATCAACATGTCGCGGCTGTCGAACGGCGTGCGCGCGGCGGGGCTGATGCGGCGCGCGCTGAACGAGGCGCTGCACGTTGCCGCGCACCGCGAAGCCTTCGGCCGCAAGCTGATCGAGATGCCGCTGATGCAGCGCCAGTTGCTGAAGATGCTGCTGCCGGCCGAGGCCGCACGCACGATGTTCATGCAGATCGCGCTGCTGCTGCCGCAGGCCGATACGGGCGACGAGCAGGCCGCGCGCTGCGTGCGGATCCTGACGCCGCTGATCAAGTTCCGCGCGTGCCGCGACGCGCGGCGCGTGACCGGCGATGCGATGGAGGTGCGCGGCGGCACCGGCTACATCGAGGAATGGAGCGACGCGCGCATCGTGCGCGACGCGCATCTCGGCTCGATCTGGGAGGGCACGAGCAACATCGTCGCGCTCGACGTCGCGCGGGCCGCGCAGCGTGAGCAGGCGCTCGATGCGCTGCGCGCGTTTCTCGGCGATCGCCTCGGCGCGGCGCCGCTGCCCGACGCGAGCCGCGCGGCGCTGCGACGCATTCTCGCGCGTGCCTGCGATGCGCTTGCGCGGGTCGCGGCCGAAGGCGACGACGCTCGCGTGCGGCAGGCCGCGTCCGCGCTGTACTACGCGAGCGCGGCCGTGCTGATGGCCTGCGAGGGCGCGCGGCTCGCGCCGGATTTCCGGCGGCTCGCGCTCGCGCATCTGATCGTGCGCCACAAGCTGCTGCCGGTCGATCCGCTCGCGCCGGCATCGAGCGACGACGAATCGGCCGCGTACGGCGCACTGCTGCGCGGCACGCCGATCGCGCTCGATACCGCGCTCGACCTGCTGCCGGAGGTCGAACGATGAGCACGACGCGTGGCGCACTGGACGGCCTGAAGGTCGTCGACCTGAGCCGTGTGCTCGGCGGCCCGTACTGCACGCAGGCGCTCGCCGACCACGGCGCGACGGTGGTCAAGATCGAGCCGCCGGACGGCGACGAGACGCGCGGCTGGGGGCCGCCGTTCCTTGGCGATACCGCGTGGTATTTCATGGGCGTGAACCGCAACAAGGAAGGGCTCGCGCTCGACCTGTCGCGCGACGAGGGGCGCGTGATCCTGTGGCGCCTGCTCGAAGAGGCCGACGTGCTCGTCGAGAACTTCAAGCCCGGCACGCTCGCGCGCTGGGGGATGGACTACGCGCGCGATTTGAAGCCGCGCTTCCCGCGCCTGATCCACTGCGCGGTGACGGGCTTCGGCGAAGGCGGCCCGCTCGGCGGACTGCCCGGCTACGACGCGGTGATCCAGGCGATGGCGGGGCTGATGAGCGTCAACGGCGAACGCGACGGCGACGCGACGCGCATCGGTCTGCCGATCGTCGACATGGTCACGGGCCTCAATGCGCTGGCCGGCATCCTGCTGGCGCTCGCCGAGCGCGAGAAGAGCGGGCAGGGCCAGTCGATCGATATCGCGCTGTACGACTGCGGCGTGTCGCTGCTGCATCCGCACCTGCCGAACTTCTTCGGTTCCGGGCGCGTGCCGGAGCGCAGCGGCAACGCGCATCCGAACATCGCGCCGTACGACAGCTATCGCACGGCGACCGTGCCGATCTTTCTCGCGATCGGCAACGACCGGCAGTTCGCGCGGCTCGTCGCGCATCTCGGCGTGCCGGCGCTCGCGGACGATCCGCGCTTCGTCGACAACCGCAGCCGCTGCGCGCACCGGCCAGAGCTGAAGGCCGAACTGGAAGCACGGCTTGCCGCGCACGCATGCGAGCCGCTCGCGCGCGACCTGATGGCCGCCGGCGTGCCGTGCGGGCCGGTGCGCACGGTGGCCGACGTCGCGCACGATCCGCATGCGCTGCACCGGAACCTGTTCGTCGAGATCGGCGCGTATCGCGGCACGGCGTCGCCGGTGAAGCTGTCGCGCACGCCGGCCACCTATCGTTCGCCGCCGCCCGCGCTGGGCGGCGATACGCGCGCGGTGCTCGATCGCCTCGGCGTCGATCCCGCGCTCCAGCAGCAACTGCTCGACGCCGGCGTGCTGAAGATCGCACCCGACCGGACGTGACCGACCGGCGCGCGCGCCGGTGAGCCTGGCCGGCCGACGAAGCGGAACGTCAAGCAGCGCAACGTCAAGCAACAACGCCAGCCGGCGGCGCAATGCCGGCCATCCGGCAACGCGCGCGCCAGTCGTGCCGCCGATCACAAACATGGAGACATCGATGAGCCGTCAGCAATCCCCGACCGCCGCGCCGCAGCCGCGGCCCGGCCGCGCCGCCCTCGCGGCGTTCGTCGGCACCACGATCGAGTGGTACGACTTCTACATCTACGGCACGGCGGCCGCGCTCGTGTTCGGCAAGGTGTTCTTTTCGAGCACGATGGATCCCGGCGTCGCGACGCTGCTGGCGTTCGTCACGTTCTGGGCCGGCTTCGCCGCGCGGCCGCTCGGCGGCATCGTGTTCGGGCATCTCGGCGATCGGGTCGGCCGCAAGACGGCGCTCGTGATCACGCTGGTGATGATGGGGCTGGCCACGACCGGCATCGGCCTGCTGCCCGGCTATGCGCAGATCGGCGTCTGGGCGCCGGCCGGCCTCGTCGTGCTGCGCGTGCTGCAGGGCATCGCGGTCGGCGGCGAGTGGGGCGGTGCGGTGCTGATCGCGAGCGAGAATGCGCCGAAACATCGCAGCATCCTGTATGCGGCGTTCGCGCAGCAGGGCTCGCCGACCGGCAACCTGCTGGCCACGGCCGCGTTCTTCGCGCTGAGCGCGCTGCCGACCCCATCGTTCCTGATGTGGGGCTGGCGCATTCCGTTCCTGCTGTCGGCCGTGCTCGTGATCATCGGCATGGTGATCCGGCTGAGGCTCGAGGAGTCGGCCGACATGCAGCGCGTGCTCGCGCGCAAGCGCACCGTGAAGCTGCCGTTGCGCGACGTCGTGCGCGATCACTGGGTGGTCGTGCTGCTCGCGGCCGGCACGCTGCCGGTGATCAACGTCACGTATTTCCGCAGCACGTTCGCGCTGTCGTGGGCGACCAAGGAGCTTGGCTACGCGCAAGGCACGTTCCTCGGCATCCTGTCGATCTCGCTCGTCGTGCAGTTCCTGATGCAGCCGGTCGGTGCGTGGTTCGTGTCGAAGGTCGACATGCGCCGCGCGATGTGCTGGATCCTGATTCCGGAAATCGTGCTGATGCCCGTGATGTTCCACGCGCTCGCGACGCGTTCGTACTGGGTGGCGGTCGCGGGCATGTGCATCTCGACGATTCCGTCGGCGATGTTCTATGGCGCGGTCGGCGGCGTGCTCGCGCGCGTGTTCCCGGCGAACATCCGTTACACGGGGCTGTCGCTCGCGTATCAACTGAGCGCGCTCGTCGTCGGCGGCGGCACGCCCGTGCTCGCGCAGGCGATCCTCAATGCGACCGGCAGCATCGTCGGCGTCGCGGTCGCATCGGGGCTTTACGCGTTCGTGTCGCTCGTCTGCATGCTGGCGCTGCTGAATCGCACCGGGTATCGCGCGGACGAATTGTCGACGGCCGAGCGCAGCGACGCGGCCGAATGGGGCACCGAAGGCGGCAGCGCGGAACCCGCGGCCGACGGGAACGGGCAGCCGGGCGAGGGCGGCGCGCTGAAGCCAGCCAACTGAGCGGTACGGCATACCGCCCCGCGCGAGGCCGGAACACGCCGAACGCGGGCCCCAAAAGAAAACGGCACCGTGCGAATCACGGTGCCGTTTTCTCCGGAGCGAGTGGCCGGCAACTTGCGCCGGCCGCGCGCCAACGCGTCTTCAGCCTTCCGTCGGCGGCACGTAGCCGGATGCCTGGTCCGCGCCGTCGCCGAAGAAGTACTTTTCGGTCTGCTTCATCAGGTACTGGCGCGCGCGCGGGTCGGCCATGTTCAGGCGGTTTTCGTTGATCAGCATCGTCTGCTGCTTGAGCCAGCCTTGCCACGCTTCCTTCGAGACGCTCTCGTAAATGCGCTTGCCGAGTTCGCCCGGCAGCGGCGGGAAATCGAGGCCTTCGGCTTCCTTGCCGAGCTTCGCGCATTGGATCATTCGAGCCATCGTGTACTTCTCCTGTAATCGGTCTGGGGGAGGGCAGTCGTGCCTGCGCTCAGAGCTGCTTCATCAGCACGAGCGACTTGCGCTGCCAGTTATAGAGTTTGCGACGGTCTTCCGGCAGGTCGTCGACGCTGACCTTGACGAAGCCGCGCTTGAGGAACCAGTGCTCGGTGCGCGTCGTGAGCACGAAGATATGCGTGAGGCCGCGCGCGCGGGCGCGCTGCTCGATGCGCTTGAGCAGGCGTTCGCCGTCGCCCGAGCCCTGCGCTTCCGGCGCGACCGTCAGGCACGCCATCTCGCCGATCTTCTCCTGCTGGTACGGATACAGCGCCGCGCAGCCGAACAGCACGCTGTCGTGCTCGATCACCGAGAAGTGGTCGATGTCGCGTTCGATCTGGTGACGGCCGCGCCGCACCAGCGTGCCGTCCGACTCGAGCGGCTCGATCAGCGACAGGATGCCGCCGACGTCGTCCGGCGTGGCCTCGCGCAGGCTTTCGAGGTTCTCGTACGAGATCATCGTGCCGACGCCATCGTGCAGGAACAGTTCGAGCAGCATGCTGCCGTCGAGCGTTTGCGGGATCAGGTGCGCCCGGGTCACGCCGCCGCGGCACGCGCGGATCGAATGCTTGAGGAAGAACGCGTCGTCGCCTTGCACGTTGCCGGAGTCGAGGAGGTCGGCTGCCGCGTCGAGCGACATTTCGCGGACCAGCTCGCCTTCCTCGCCGATGATGCCCGGCCCTTCGGTCAGGAAGATGATCTTGTCGGCGCGCAGCGCGATCGCGGCAGCCGAAGCCACATCTTCCATCGACAGGTTGAACGCCTCGCCGGTCGGCGAGAAACCGAGCGGCGACAGCAGCACGAGCTTGCGGCTCGCGAGCGAATGGCGGATCGATTCGGCGTCGATCTTGCGCACGATGCCCGTATGCGCGAAATCGACCCCGTCGAGAATCCCCACCGGCCGCGCGGTCACGAAGTTGCCCGACACGACGCTGATGTGCGCGTGCGCCATCGGCGAGTTCGGCAGACCCTGGCTGATCGCGGCCTCGATGTCGAGACGCACTTCACCGGCCGCTTCCTTCGCGGATTCGAGCGCGCGCGCATCGGTGATGCGCAGCCCGTGCGAAAACTCGGATTCGACACCGTGCAGGCTCAGCTGCTCCTCGACCTGCGGGCGCGAGCCGTGTACCAGCACGATCTGGATACCCATCGCCTGCAGCAGCGCGATGTCGGACACGAGCGCGTTCAGGAGCCCCTGCTGCACCACCTCGCCGCCAAACCCCACGACGAACGTGCTGTTGCGGAACTTGTGGATATAGGGCGCGACGGAGCGCATCCAGTCGACGAACTGCGCGTGACTGGCGGCCGAATCGTCGGCGGCCGGCGGCGTCGTGGCGCCGGTCTGGGCGGGGGGGAGGTCGGTTTGGGAATTCATGGGCGGGATTATAATGCGCCCCCATGTCGAATGTTTCTAAAAGTCCCGCGCCGACGCGGGCCAATACGCCGTCGGCCCGGCACCCGGATGGTGCGGCCGATGCACGCGAGCAGCAGGGCCAGCCGTCGCGCCAGCAGCAGGACAAGCCGGCAGGCACGCCGGCACACGCACCGCGCGGGCCGCGCGGCGATGCGCGCCAGCCGGCCGCGAAGGGCGCACCGCAGGCAACGGGCGAGCGCCCCCCGCGCCGCGAGCGTCCGCCGCGCGCCGTCGTCGCGCCGAACCCCGTCCCGCCGATCACGTACCCCGAAAGCCTGCCCGTGTCGGGCAAGCGCGATGAAATCGCGCGCGCGATCGCCGGCCATCAGGTTGTCATCGTCTGCGGCGAAACCGGCTCGGGCAAGACCACGCAGCTGCCGAAGATCTGTCTCGATCTCGGTCGCGGCCTCGGCGCCGGCGGCACGGGCCTGATCGGCCATACGCAGCCGCGCCGTCTCGCCGCGTCGTCCACCGGGCGCCGGATCGCCGAGGAACTCGGCACGCCGTTCGGTGAAGTGGTCGGCTACAAGGTGCGCTTTACCGACAATCTCGCGCCGGGCGCGTCCGTGAAGCTGATGACGGACGGGATCCTGCTCGCCGAGACGCAGACCGATCCGTTGCTGAAGGCGTATGACACGCTGATCATCGACGAGGCGCACGAGCGCAGCCTGAACATCGACTTCCTGCTCGGCTACCTGAAGGAAATCCTGCCGAGGCGGCCGGACCTGAAGCTGATCGTCACGTCTGCGACGATCGACGCCGATCGCTTCGCGCGCCATTTCGGCACCGACGAGCGCCCCGCGCCCGTGATCGAGGTGAGCGGGCGGCTGTATCCGGTCGAGATGCGCTACCGGCCGGTTGCCGAGGATCGCCCGGCCGTGAAGAACGCGGAAGGCACGGGCGGCCGCGACCGCGTGAAGACCGCGCGCGAAGCCGAGCGCGACCTGATGGACGCGATCGTCGACGCGGTCGACGAGCTGTGCCGCGAAGGCCCCGGCGACGTGCTGGTGTTCCTGCCCGGCGAGCGCGAGATCCGCGAAGCGGCCGAGGCACTGCGCAAGCACCACCCGCCGCACACCGAGATCCTGCCGCTGTTCGCGCGACTCTCGGCGGCCGACCAGGACAAGGTGTTCAAGGCGTCGAACGCGCGCCGGATCGTGCTCGCGACCAACGTGGCCGAAACCTCGCTGACGGTGCCGGGCATCCGCTACGTCGTCGATACCGGCCTCGCACGCGTGAAGCGTTATTCGTACCGGAACAAGGTCGAGCAGCTGCAGGTCGAGTCGATCTCGCAGGCGGCCGCGAACCAGCGCGCGGGCCGCTGCGGCCGTGTGGCCGATGGTGTCTGCATTCGCTTGTACGAGGAAAGCGACTACCAGGCGCGCGCGCGCTTCACCGATCCGGAAATCCTGCGCTCGTCGCTCGCGTCGGTGATCCTGCGGATGAAGTCGCTGCATCTGACGGCGATCGAATCGTTCCCGTTCCTCGAGCCGCCGCCCGGCCGCGCGATCGCGGACGGCTACCAGTTGCTCAACGAGCTCGGCGCGGTCGACGACGACAACGCGCTGACGCCGCTCGGCCGCGAACTCGCGCGACTGCCGCTCGACCCGCGCGTCGGCCGGATGATTCTTGCCGCGCGCGATCAGCAGTCGCTGCGCGAGGTGCTGATCATCGCGAGCGCGCTGTCCGTGCAGGATCCGCGCGACCGCCCGATCGAAGCGCAGGAGCAGGCCGACCAGGCGCACCGCCGGTTCGCCGACGAACGTTCCGAGTTCCTGCAGTGGCTGAAGATCTGGGCGTGGTTCGAGGAGGCGGTGGCGCACAAGAAGTCGAACCGCCAGCTCGTCGACGCATGCCGGCAGAACTTCCTGTCGCACCTTCGGCTGCGCGAGTGGCGCGACGTCCATTCGCAGCTGCTGACCGTCGTGCGCGAGCACGGCTGGCGGCTGAACGAGGTCGAGGCGACCCACGAACAGGTCCATCTGGCCCTGTTGACGGGCCTGCTCGGCAACCTCGGCATGAAGGCCGACGACGATCCGCACTATCTCGGCGCGCGCGGGATCAAGTTCTACCTGTGGCCGGGCTCGGTGCTCGCGAAGAAGGCCGGCCGCTGGGTGATGGCGGCCGAGCTCGTCGAGACGAGCCGGCTGTACGCGCGCTGCCTCGCGAAGATCGAGCCCGAATGGGTCGAGAAGATCGGCGCGCACCTGCTGAAGAAATCGCTGTCGGAGCCGCACTGGGAAAAGCGCCCGGCGCAGGTCAGCGCGTACGAGCGCGCGACGCTGTACGGGCTGCCGATCTACCACCGCCGGCGCGTCGCGTTCGGCAAGCAGGACCCGTCGCGGGCGCGTGAGCTGTTCATCCGCGGCGCGCTGGTCGAAGGCGAGTTCGACACGAAGCTCGCGTTCTTCGCGCACAACCGCAAGCTGCTTGCCGACATCGAGCAGCTCGAGCACAAGTCGCGCCGCCAGGACGTGCTGGTCGACGACGAGCTGATCTACGCGTACTACGACCAGGCGATTCCGGAAGGGATTCACACGGGCGCCGCATTCGAGCGCTGGTATCGCGACGAGGTGAAGAAGGGCGGCCAGCCCGAGGACAAGCTGCGGCTGCTGTACCTGTCGCGCGACGACCTGATGCGCCACGAGGCGGCCGGCGTGACGACCGAGCTGTTCCCGAAGCGCGCGACGATGGCCGGCGTCGAGATGGCGCTCACGTATCACTTCGAGCCCGGCACGCCGCGCGACGGCGTGACGCTCGCGGTGCCGCTGTATGCGCTGAACCAGGTCGACGCGCGTCGCTGCGAGTGGCTCGTGCCGGGGATGCTGAAGGAAAAGGTGCAGTTGCTGCTGAAGTCGCTGCCGCAGAAGCTGCGCCGGCATTGCGTGCCGCTGCCCGAGTACGCGGCCGGCTTCGTCGAGCGGATGGGCCGCGAGCGCTTCGGCGCGGGCGGGCTGGTCGAGGCGCTGATCGCCGACGTGCGCGGCGAGACGCAGATCGCGATGAAGACGGCCGACTTCAAGCTGGAAACGCTGCCCGCGCACCTGTTCATGAACTTCAAGGTGATCGACGAGCACGGCCGCCAGCTCGCGATGGGGCGCAATCTCGCGCAGCTTCGCCAGGAGCTCGGCGCGCAGGCGCAGCAGCAGTTCCAGAAGATCGCGGCGGCGTCGACGATCGCGGCGGGCGGCGATGCCGATGACGGCCAGCCCATCGGCCAGGCGCCGGCGGCGGTTGCCGCGACCGGTACCGCCGGCCGTAACGCCAAGGCCGGCAAGGGCACGGCGCCGCAGACGGCCGCTCCGGCGGAAGCCGGCGCGACCGCGCTGTACGAGAACCTGACGACGTGGAATTTCGGCAAGCTGCCCGAGCTGCTGGAAATCCGCCGGCGCGGCCAGACGCTGTACGGCTACCCGGCGCTCGTCGATCGCGGCACGCATTGCGACGTCGAGGTGTTCGATTCGCCGGAGGAGGCCGCGCGCATCCACCGGGCCGGCCTGCGGCGGCTGTTCGCGCTGCAGTTGAAGGAGCCGATCAAGTTCCTCGAGAAGAACCTGCCGGGCCTGCGCGAGATGGCGATGCAGTACATGTCGCTCGGCACGCAGGACGAGCTGCGCGACCAGCTGATCGACACGGCGCTCGACCGCGCGTGCCTGCAGGACCCGCTGCCCGACGACGACGCGAGCTTCCATGCGCGCCGCGACGAGGGCCGCAGCCGCCTGAACCTGCTCGCGCAGGAAATCGCGCGGCTGGTGGGGCAGATCCTGGCCGAATACGCGGGGCTCGTGAAGAAACTCGCGCAGGCGAAGCCGTTCGCGCAGGCCCACGCGGACCTGCAGCAGCAGCTGGCCGCGCTGGTCGGCAAGCGCTTCGTGATCGACACGCCCTACGCGCAACTGGCGCACTTCCCGCGCTACCTGAAGGGCATCGCGCTGCGGATCGACAAGCTGAAGGCCGATCCGGCGCGCGACGCGAAGCAGTCGGCCGACCTGTTGCCGCTGGCCCAGCAGTACCAGCGCGCGGTGTCGCAGCGTGGCGGCGTCGCCGATTTGCGGCTCGCGGAATTCCGCTGGCTGCTCGAGGAGCTGCGGATTTCGCTGTTCGCGCAGGAACTGCGCACGCCGATGCCTGTCTCTGTCAAGCGTCTGCACAAGGTCTGGGAGTCGATGCAGCGCTAGCGCAACATCGGTTTCCCGGGCCCGCACCGGCGGCCGGCCCCGGCCGGCCGCGCGGCGCCTGCCGCGCCGGCCGACAGGGCCGCCGCGGCGTGCGTCGAAGTGGCGCAATGCCGGCTTCGGTCAACCGGCCGGGCCGGTTGTACGTTTTACAATGACGGTTGTTCCACGACGTGAGTCTTCATGCGCACTTTCCTTTCCCTCGGCCGCACGCTCGCGCTGGCCGCCGCCGTGCTGGCACCCGCCGCACACGCGAATAACGTGATCATCCTCAATTCGGCCGAAGCGACGCTTTCGCTGATTGACCAGCAGACCCGCCAGGTCGTCGGCACGATGCCGACCGGCAAGGAACCGCACCACCTGATGGCGACGCCCGACAATTCGTCGCTGATCGTTGCAAATTCGGTCTCGAACAGCCTGATGTTCCTCGATCCGAAGACGGGCAAGCTGCAGCGCACCGTCGAAGGGATCGACGATCCTTACCAGCTCGGCTTCTCGCCCGACCGCAAGTGGTTCGCGGCCGCCGGCCTGCGCCTCGACCGCGTCGACATCTACGGCTACGACGGCCGCGACCTGAAGCTCGTGAAGCGCGTGCCGCTGGAAGTGATGCCGAGCCACCTCGCGTTCACGAAGGACAGCAAGACGCTGCTCGTGTCGCTGCAGGTCTCCGGCGAGATCGCGGCGATCGACCTGCCGACGCAGACGGTCAAGTGGAAGATGAAGGTCGGCAAGGTGCCGGCTGGCCTGTGGCTCACGCCGGACGACAAGTACCTGCTCGTCGGGATGACCGGCGCGGATTACGTCGCGGTGGTCGACTGGCGCAACCAGAAGGTCGTCAAGCAGATCTATACGGGCAAGGGCGCGCACAACTTCCGCTCGCTCGCCGACGGCACGCACGTCGCGGTGACGAACCGGGTCGCGAACACGATCAGCATCATCGACGAGAACACGCTCACCAACGTCGGCGACATCACCGGCCTGCTGCCGGGCCCGGACGACATGGAGCTGTCCGCCGACAAGAAGACGCTGTGGGTGACGTTCCGCTTCGCGAAGAAGGTCGGGATCATCGATCTTGCTTCGCGCAAGCTGGTGCAGACGATTGCCGTCGGCCGCTCGCCGCACGGCATCTATTTCTACGACCGCGCGCCGTGGCGCGCCGCGAACGGCGCGTGACGGGCGGGGGAGAGCGATGCTGCACCTGATCGATGCATTCGTATCGGATATCCAGACCTGGCTGTACGTCGACGTCGTGCAGCCGCTCCTCTTCAAGTTCAACCTGATGGACTATGACGAGGACACCTACGACGCGCTGTACTGGGTGATCGTCGGCGCGCTGCAGATGGTCCTGATGTTCGTGCTGCTGCGCCCGCTCGAGGCGCTGCTGCCGGTCGAGCGCTGGACGAACCGCCGTGCCGTGCGGGTCGACGTGATCTACACGGCGATCGCGAAGCTCGGCATCTATTCGCTGTTCTTCTTCTTCGCGCTGCAGCCGCTGTTCGACAACTTCCAGGCGTGGCTGCGCCTGCACGGCGTGGCGAACCTCAACCTCGACTACCTGTGGCCGGGCGTGACCTCGAAGCCGATTGTCACGTTCGTGATCTATCTCGTCGTGCTCGATTTCGCCGGCTACTGGTATCACCGCTGGCAGCACAAGTTCGGCATCTGGTGGGAGCTGCACGCCGTGCATCACAGCCAGCGCCAGATGTCGCTGTGGTGCGACGACCGCAACCACGTGCTCGACGACGTGATCCAGTCGTGCTTCTTCGCGGCGATCGCGCTCGTGATCGGTGTGACGCCGTCGCAGTTCGTCGTGCTGACCGCGTTCACCAACTTCATGCAGAGCATTCAGCACACGAATGCGCGGCTGCCGTTCGGCTGGCTCGGCGAGCGCCTGCTCGTGAGCCCGATCTTCCACCGCCGCCACCACGCGGTCGGCTACGGCCACGAAGGCACGAAGTACGGCTGCAACTTCGGCGTGCTGTTCCCGTGGTGGGACATGATGTTCGGCACCGCGTCGTGGAACCGCACGGTCGAGCCGACCGGCATCCGCGACCAGGTCGAGGGCGTGTCCTACGGCGAAGGCTTCTGGGCGCAGCACGGCCTCGCGTTCGTGCGGATCTTCCGACGCCTGTTCCCCGCCAAGCGCGGCGCGGCATCGGCCTGATCCGGCCATTCCCACGTTGAGCGGCTCTCCCACGCGGCCCGCATGCGCTTTGGCGCATGCGGGCCGCGTGGTTTATCCTTTCCCCGTTTTTCTCCGTCGATACAGGCTCGCATGAACGACTTGCTGCGTTCCTTCGTCCGGGCATTGGCGAGCGCACTGCATCCGCGCATGCTCTGGCTCACCCTGATGCCGTTTCTGGTCTCGGCCGTCCTGTGGGGCGTCGTGCTGTGGTTCTCGTGGCAGACGCTGCTGGACCTCGCACGCGGCGCGCTCGACGGCTTCGTGCTGACCGCCATGCTGTATCGCGCGTTCGACGCGATCGGCATGTCGCAGCTGCATGCGGTCGTCGCGCCGTTCGTGGTCGTGTCGCTCGCGATCCCGCTGATCGTGCTGACCGTGCTGCTGCTGATCGCGACGATTTCGATGCCGGTCGTGATCAAGCACCTGTCGAACCGGCAGTTCGCGGCGCTCGAGTCAAAGCGCGGCGGCACCTTCTTCGGCAGCGTGTTCAATTCGCTGGGGGCGGCGATCGCCGGTGTGATCGTGCTCGTCGTCACCATTCCGCTGTGGCTGATTCCGCCGTTCTTCGCGCTGCTGCCGCCCGTGATCTGGGGCTGGCTCACGTATCGCGTGATGACCTACGACGCGCTGGCGCTGCACGCGAGCCGCGACGAGCGCCGGGCGCTCGTGCGGCAGCACCGCTGGCCGCTGATCGGCATTGGCGTCGCGACCGGGCTGCTCGGCACCGTGCCGACCTTCGTGTGGGTATCGTCGGTCTGGATGATGGTGCTGTTTCCGTTCGTCGCGGCGGCCATGATCTGGGTTTACGCTTTCATCCTCGTCTTCTCGGCGCTGTGGTTCGGGCATTACTGCCTGCGCGCGCTGGAGGACCTGCGTGCGAGTTCGCGCGCCACCGCAATCGACATGGGGCAGGCATGAGCATCGGCATCATCATCATCGGCGACGAAATCCTTTCGGGCCGCCGGCAGGACAAGCATCTGGCGAAGGTCATCGAGCTGCTCGGCGCGCGCGGCCTCGCGCTCGACTGGGCCGAATACGTCGGCGACGATCCGGCGCGCATCACGGCGACCCTCGCACGCGCGATCGCGTCGGGCGACGTCGTGTTCTCGACGGGCGGGATCGGCGCGACGCCGGACGACCACACGCGCCAGTGCGCGGCCGCCGCGCTCGGCGTGCCGCTCGAGCTCCATCCGGACGCGAAGGTGCTGATTTCGGAGCGGATCCGCGAAACGCACACCGATCCGGCCACGCCGGTCGACTTCGAGTCGCCGGAGAACCAGCACCGCTTCAACATGGGCGTGTTTCCGGTGGGCGCGACGATCATCCCGAACGGCTACAACCGGATTCCCGGCTTCTCGGTCGGCGACCTTCACTTCGTGCCGGGCTTCCCGGTGATGGCGTGGCCGATGATCGAATGGGTGCTCGATACGAAGTACGCGCACCTGCATCACGCGACGCCCCACGCGGAGCGCTCGCTGTACGTGTTCGAGCTGCCGGAATCGACGCTCACGCCGCTGATGGAGCGCATCGAGCGCGATTTCCCGGGCGTGCGCGTGTTCAGCCTGCCGAGCGTCGGCGATGCGGAGCGCGGCGGAATCTACGCGCGCCGTCACATCGACCTCGGCGTGAAGGGCGAGCCGGAAGCGGTTGCAGCCGCGTACGTGAAGCTGCGCGAAGGCGTGCACCTGCTCGGCGGCGACGTTGTCGAACCCGAGACGCCGCGCGCCTGAGCGGCCCCTCGGCAGGCCGCACAAAAGCCACGGGCCGCGCAACGCGGCCCGTCATCGGCATGTCATCGCCCGGCTCGACGATAAGGTTGTCGCAACCGGCTGGAGCGGCGCGCCGTCAGGCGCCGATCCACGGCAGTTTCCGGAAGCACCAGCCTTCGACCGTCTTGCGGTGGCCTTCGGCGTCCTTCGCGCCCTCGAAGCCTTCGAGCAGGTCGAACGCCTTCGTGAAGCCGGCCTGCGTGGAGGCGATCGCGGCGAGCTTCGAGCGCGCGGCACTGCGGCACAGGAACAGGATGGGCGCATCGGCCGGGAGGGCCGCCTTCAGTTCGTTGACGAATTCGGCGTTCGGCACGCCGCCCGGGTAGCGCGTCCATTCGAGGTGCAGGTACTGGCCGTCGCCGACGAGCGGGCGGCCGATCCAGTCGAGTTCGGCGCGGGTGCGCACATCGACGAGGCGCGCCGACGGGTCGAGCTGCAGCAGTTCGAAAGCCTCGGCCGGCAGCAGCGCCCCGGCGTAGTTGAGCGCGCCTTGTGCGCGGCGTTCGTCGGCCTTCGCGTAAAGCTGGTCGAGCGTACTCATGGCAGGGAGTCTCCTATCGGTCAAACGAACATTCTAGCGCGGCGTCGCGGCGCGGATGTCCGTGTAGGGTACGGTGTGCGCACCCCACACGCGTTCACCAAAAGGGTGCAGAATGGCGCGCATGCACCAGAATGATTCCGTGGGCGCGGCGCATTGCACCGATTGCACCATCGAGGTGCTTTCGGTCGGCTGGCGGTGCGAAGCCGAGCCCCGGAATTGCGCAGCACAGCCCCGTCGTGACGAGCGCTGGCGCGATTCGCGCCAGTCTTGCGCGTAGGTGGCACGGAAGCTGCTTTATAGGATTCGGTCGAATCGGGGCGCGCTGCGCAAAAGCAAGACCCCGGTCAGCTCGATAAACGAGGCGGTTCCCAGTCCGCCGGAATTGTTCAATCAGGAGAAGAGGTTATGAGTAAAACCGTCGCCGACGTCATGCAACTCGTGAAGGACGAGGACTGCAAGTTTGTCGATTTCCGCTTCACGGACACGCGCGGCAAGGAACAGCACGTGTCGGTGCCGGTTTCGGCGTTTGACGAAGACAAGTTCGAAAGCGGTCATGCATTCGACGGCTCGTCGATCGCCGGCTGGAAGGGCATCGAGGCGTCGGACATGCTGCTCATGCCGGATCCGAACGCCGCCTTCATCGACCCGTTCTATGAAGAGTCGACCCTGGTGCTGACCTGCGACGTGGTCGAACCGGCCGACGGCAAGGGTTACGAGCGCGACCCGCGTTCGCTCGCGAAGCGCGCGGAAGCGTACCTGAAGAGCACGGGCATCGGCGACACGGCCTTCTTCGGTCCGGAGCCGGAATTCTTCATTTTCGACTCGGTCCAGTGGAGCACGGACATGTCGGGTTGCTTCGTGAAGATCAACTCGGAAGAAGCACCGTGGTCGTCGGCGAAGGAATTCGAAGGCGGCAACACGGGCCACCGTCCGGGCACGAAGGGCGGCTACTTCCCGGTCGCACCGGTCGACACGTTCCAGGACATGCGTTCGGAAATGTGCCTGCTGCTCGAACAGCTCGGCATCCCGGTCGAAGTGCACCACCATGAAGTGGCGGGCCAGGGCCAGAACGAAATCGGCACGAAGTTCTCGACGCTGGTCGAGCGCGCCGACTGGACGCAATGGTCGAAGTACATCATCCACAACGTCGCGCACTCGTACGGCAAGACGGCGACGTTCATGCCGAAGCCGGTCGTCGGCGACAACGGTTCGGGCATGCACGTTCACCAGTCGATCTGGAAGGACGGCCAGAACCTGTTCGCAGGCAACGGCTACGCCGGCCTGTCGGAACTGGCGCTGTTCTACATCGGCGGCATCATCAAGCACGCCCGTGCACTGAACGCGATCACGAACCCGACGACGAACTCGTACAAGCGTCTGGTCCCGCACTTCGAAGCACCGGTCAAGCTCGCCTACTCGGCACGCAACCGTTCGGCATCGATCCGCATTCCGCACGTGTCGAACCCGAAGGGCCGCCGTATCGAAACGCGCTTCCCGGATCCGATGGCGAACCCGTACCTGTTGTTCTCGGCACTGATGATGGCAGGCCTCGACGGGATCCAGAACAAGATCCATCCGGGCGAAGCCGCGGACAAGAACCTGTACGACCTGCCGCCGGAAGAGGATGCAAAGATCCCGACCGTGTGCGCGGGCCTCGACCAGGCACTGGAAGCGCTCGACAAGGATCGCGAGTTCCTGACCCGTGGCGGCGTGTTCACGGACAGCATGCTCGACGCGTACCTTGCGCTGAAGGAGCAGGAGCTGGCGAAGTTCCGCATGACGACGCACCCGATCGAGTTCGAGATGTACTACTCGCTGTAATCGGCGATGGCGCTTCGATTCAGCGCCGTCCTGCCGGTTCGTTCCCGTCGCGCGGCCTGCGACGGGAACGGCGGAGTCTGAAAGGGGCGGCGTCCAGCCGTCCCTTTTTTGTTCCGACGATTTTCCTTTTCCGGCCCGTTGAGGCGCGACAAGCACGCAGATGGTTCTGAAGAATCTGATCAAGGCGAAAACGGGGCAGCCCGAGCGACAGACGGACGACGAGCGGCTCGCGCGCTCGGGCCTGCTGGCGGGGCTGGAAGCGCTGCCGACGGTCGTGATCGTGCTCGACCGCAAGACGCTGCGGATCGCGTTCGCGAACCCGTCCGCGGAGGCGATGCTCGACATCTCGCGCCGGCAGCTCGCGCAGCGGCCGTGGGGCGAGATTTTTCCGAACGCGAACGAGCTGGCATCGACGATCACCGCGATCGGCGAGGAACGCTTTCACGCGACGCACCTCGATACCGTGCTCGACCGGCCCGGCCGCGAACCGCTGCATGTGCATGCGATCGTCGGCTTCCTCGAGACCGCGCCCGATTTCGTGCTCGTCGAGCTGTTCGAGAACGAGCGGCAGTCGCGCACCGATCGCGAGGAGCGCATTCACGACCTGACCGCGGTCAACAAGCAACTGATCCGCAACCTCGCGCACGAGATCAAGAACCCGCTCGGCGGCATTCGCGGCGCAGCCCAGCTGCTCGAATTCGAGCTCGGCGAGCGCGAGCGTGGCGAGTTGCGCGAATACACGCAGGTGATCATCAAGGAGTCCGACCGCCTGCAGACGCTCGTCGACCGGTTGCTGGAGCCGCATCGGCATCCGCACATCGTCGGCGACGTGAACATTCATGAAGTATGCGAACGCGTGCGCGCGGTGATGCTCGCGGAATTCCCGCGCGGTCTCACGATCGAGCGCGACTACGACGTGAGCGTGCCGGACCTGCGCGGCGACAAGGAGCAACTGATCCAGGCGCTGCTCAACATCGTGCGCAACGCCGCGCAGGCGCTGCGCGACCGGATCGCGCAGGGCGACGCGAAGATCGAGCTGCGCACGCGCATCGCGCGCAAGGTGACGATCGCGAAGCGCCTGTACCGGCTGGCACTGGACTTGCACGTGATCGACAACGGGCCCGGCATTCCGGAGGAAATCCGCGACCGGATCTTCTACCCGCTCGTGTCCGGGCGCGACGACGGCAGCGGCCTCGGCCTGACGCTCGCGCAGACGTTCGTGCAGCAGCACGACGGGATGATCGAGGTCGAAAGCCGGCCCGGACGTACCGAATTTCAGATCCTGCTACCGCTCGACCATTGAGCGGCGGCATGGCGATTCACCAGATTTACCAATATCTGACCGACCTATGAAGCCGATCTGGATAGTAGACGACGACCAATCGATCCGCTGGGTGCTCGAAAAGGCGCTCGCCCGGGACAGCTTCGCGACGAAGAGCTTCGCGAACGTGCGTGACGCGCTGGCCGCGCTCGACCACGAGACACCGCAGGTGCTCGTATCCGACATCCGGATGCCGGGCGGCTCGGGCCTCGAGTTGCTGCAGGCGATGCACGAGCGCCTGCCGGGCCTGCCCGTCATCATCATGACGGCGTTCTCCGATCTGGACAGCGCCGTCGCGGCGTTCCAGGGCGGTGCGTTCGAATATCTCGCGAAGCCGTTCGACGTCGACAAGGCGGTCGAGCTGATCCGCCGCGCGGTGGAAGAAAGCCTGCGCGCCGGCGCGCCGCAGGACGAGCGCGTGGCCGAGGCGCCCGAGATGCTCGGCCAGGCGCCTGCAATGCAGGACATGTTCCGCGCGATCGGCCGCCTGTCGCACTCGGCCGCGACCGTGCTGATCACCGGCGAATCGGGCACCGGCAAGGAGCTCGTCGCGCGTGCGCTGCACCGTCACAGCCCGCGTGCGAACGGGCCGTTCATCGCGCTGAACACCGCGGCGATTCCGAAGGACCTGCTCGAATCCGAGCTGTTCGGCCATGAGCGCGGCGCGTTCACCGGCGCGCAGACGACGCGGCAGGGCCGCTTCGAGCAGGCCGAGAACGGCACGCTGTTCCTCGATGAAATCGGCGACATGCCGTTCGACCTGCAGACACGCCTGTTGCGCGTGCTGTCGGACGGGCAGTTCTATCGGGTCGGCGGGCACAACCCGTTGCGCGCGAACGTGCGCGTGATCGCCGCGACGCACCAGAATCTCGAATCGCGCGTGCGGCAGGGGCTGTTCCGCGAGGACCTTTACCACCGGCTCAACGTGATCCGGCTGCGCCTGCCGGCGCTGCGCGAACGCAGCGAGGACATCGCGCTGCTCACGCGCCACTTTCTGCAGAAGAGCGCGCGCGATCTCGGCGTCGAGCCGAAGCGCGTGTCCGACGACGCGCTGGCTTACCTCACGTCGCTGGCGTTTCCCGGCAACGTGCGCCAGCTCGAGAACCTCGCGAACTGGCTGACCGTGATGGCGCCCGCGCAAACGGTCGAGATCAAGGACCTGCCGCCCGACCTCGTGCCGGCCGGTGCGCCGGTGGTCGCGACGGGCGACGGTGCGGACGCGCACTTCAGCGGTGGCGATACGGCGCTCTCGCAACCGGCGATCGGTGCGGTACCGGTGGCGTCCGCGCCTGTCGCGGCCGCGCCGAACGGCGGCGCGCCGGCTGGCTATCCGGTCTGGGAGCATGGCTTGCGCACCGAAGTCGCACGGCTGTTGCGCGAGAACTCGGCCGACGTGATGGACGAACTCGCGCGCCGCTTCGAGGCGGCCGTGATCCGCGAGGCGCTCGACTTCACGCGCGGACGCAAGGTCGAGGCCGCGGAGCGGCTCGGCATCGGCCGCAACACGATCACGCGCAAGATCCAGGAACTCCATCTGGAGCCCTGAGCACGATTCGCGGCATGCGCTGGCATCGCGCATGCCGCAATCGGACATAATCGCGGTTTGCACGCAGCGTGCCATTCCGCCCATCCGCAATGTCCGATTCTTTCCGCTGGCCCACCGGGGCCGACCCGTTCCGTTTCCTCGAAGCGCTCGACAGCAAGCGCGCCCGCACGTGGGTCGACGAGCAGAATGCGCGCACACGCGCCGCGCTGCGTGACGACGACGCGTATCGCGCGCTGACGGCGCGCCTCGCCAAAGCGTACCTGCCGCGCGAACGCCCGGTGATTCCGACCCGCTGGCGCGACTGGGCGTATGACCTGTGGCAGGACGATCTCCATCCGAAAGGGCTTTGGCGCCGCACGCGCTGGGATGACTGGCGTGCGGGAAAACCGGCGTGGGAAACGCTGCTCGACGTCGACGCGCTCGGTGCGGAGGAGGGTGAGTCGTGGGTGTTCGAGCAGGACTCGATCCTGTATCCGGACGGCGATCGCGCGCTGCTGTCGCTGTCGCCGGGCGGCGCCGACGCGGTCGTCGTGCGCGAATTCGATCTCGTCGAACGGCGCTTCGTCGACGGCGGCTTCACGATCGACGAGCCGGGGCATCACACGGTCGGCTGGATCGATCGCGATACCGTCTACGTGAGCTGGGATCGCGGCGAAGCGCATGCGACCGCGGCCGGCTATCCGTATGAAGCGCGCCGCTGGGTGCGCGGCACGACGCTTGCCGATGCGCCGGTCGTCTTCCGCGGCGAACCCGACGACATCAGTGCCGGCGCGGGGTTCGATCCGATCGACAACCGCCACGTCGCGTGGCGCAGTGTCGACTTTTTCGATTCACATGCGTACCGCTTGACCGACGCGGGCGAGTGGGTACGTTACGACGTGCCGACCCATGTCGAGGTCGGATTCTGGGAAGGCTGGCTCGTGCTGGAGCCGCGCCTCGACTGGGATTGCGACGGCGTGCGCCATGCGGGCGGCTCGCTGCTCGCGATCCGCGAGCAGGCGTTCCTGGCCGGGTCGCGCGCACTCACGACGCTGTTCGCGCCGCAACCGTCGACGTCCGCGTGCACGTGGACGCACACGCGCACGACGTTGATCGCGAGCTGGCTCGACGACGTGCACAACCGCACGATGCTATGGCAGCCGAGCCAGGCCGACGACGGCACGTGGACGTGGGATGCGCGGCCGTTCGAGTGGCCGGGGCCGTGCGATGCGCAAATCGACGTCGAGCCCGTCGAATCGACGCTGAATGACGAGATTTACGTAGACGTCGACACCTATCTCGATCCGCCTGAATGCTGGCTGGCCGATCTTGCGGATCGCGCGGACGATGCGCCGTCGCGCCGCGTGCTGCTCGACCGGCCGCCGGTGCAGTTCGACGCGGCCGGGCTCGTCGTGCGCCGCGCGAACGCGCGCTCGCAAGACGGCACGATGGTGCCGTACACGCTGATCGGGCCGCGCGATGCACTCGACGTGGCCGACGGTGTCGCGCGTGTTGCGCGGCCGTGCCTGCTGTCGGGCTATGGCGGGTTTGCGATCCCGAACCTGCCGGGCTACAGCGATGCGTTCGGTATCGGGTGGCTCGAGCGCGGCGGCGTGATGGCGTTCGCGCACATCCGCGGCGGCGGCGAGTTCGGGCCGCGCTGGCACGTCGATGCGCAGCGCGAACACCGCCAGCGTTCGTTCGACGATTTCATCGCGGTGGCCGAGGATCTGGCCGCGACCGGCGTAACGACCGCCGCGCAGCTCGGCATCGAAGGCGGCAGCAACGGCGGGTTGCTGGTCGCCGCGTGCATGGTGCAGCGGCCGGAGCTGTTCGGCGCGGTGCTCTGCCGTGTACCGCTGCTCGACATGCGGCGCTACCCGAAGCTGCACGCGGGCGCCGCGTGGCTCGACGAGTACGGCGACCCGGACGATCCGCACGAAGGCGCGGCGCTGGCCGCGTACTCGCCGTATCACCGCATGCGCGAAGGCGTCACGTATCCGCCGCTACTGCTGACGACGTCGACGCGCGACGACCGTGTGCATCCCGCGCATGCGCGCAAGATGGCCGCGCGCATGCATGCGCTCGGTCATGAACGGGTGTGGTACTGGGAGAACACCGACGGCGGCCACGGCAGCGCCGACGATCTGGAACGCGCGGAAGCCGACGCGGCGGAATTCGGGTTCCTGTGGGCCCATCTCGGGCCGGCGCCCGCGCGGCGCTGAGCGCGCGCGGGCGGATTGAACGATCAGCCGACGACTGCGACGACAGGCGTGTGGTCGGACGGCTGTTCCCACGTGCGCGGCGTGCGATCGACTTCGCACGACGTGCACGTCTCGGCGAGTGCCGGCGACAGCAGCACGTGGTCGATGCGCAGCCCCGCGTTGCGGCGGAACGCCATCATCCGGTAGTCCCACCACGTGAAGGTCTTCTCCGGCTGTTCGAAGCGGCGGAACGCATCGACGAAGCCGAGCTCGATCAGTTGCGCGAAATGCGCGCGTTCCTGCGGCGACACGAGGTTCTGGCCTTCCCATTTCGCGGGGTCGTGCACGTCGCGGTCTTCCGGCGCGATGTTGTAGTCGCCGAGCAGCGCGAGCTTCGGGTAGCGCTGCAGCTCGGTGCGCAGCCATGCCTGCAGCGCGTCGAGCCATTGCATCTTGTAGACGAACTTGTCGGAGTCGGGTGCCTGGCCGTTCGGGAAATACGCGGACACGATGCGCACGCCGTCGACCGTCGCGGCGACCACGCGCTGCTGCGGATCGTCGAAACCGGGGATGTTGCGCACGACATCCGCTTCGTCGACGGACAGCGTGTCGCGCGCGAGGATCGCGACACCGTTGTAGGTCTTCTGGCCCGTGAACCAGCTGCGGTAGCCGGCGGCTTCCAGCTCGGCGCGCGGGAATTTCTCGTCCGGCAGCTTCAGTTCCTGCAGGCACAGC
The DNA here is from genome assembly GCF_020419825.1 of Burkholderia sp. AU30198. Lineage (NCBI taxonomy): Bacteria > Pseudomonadati > Pseudomonadota > Betaproteobacteria > Burkholderiales > Burkholderiaceae > Burkholderia > Burkholderia sp. AU30198. The sequence continues at coordinate 74,873 of NZ_JAIZSA010000020.1, forward strand.
ACGTCGGTTCCGCTTTGCGCGAGCCAGTCGAGCACATGCTGCTTGCGGACGTTGAGCGAGTTGACGTTCCAGGTGGCGATTTTCATGAACGGGAGTGTGCGTGCGGGGTGAATGCGAAGGCCGCCATCTTACCGCGAGCACGCGATGCGAACGCGCGCATCGTGCGGGGCGGGGGAGGCGCCGCGCGCCGCTGTTTCGATGAATGAAGAAGAAATTGTGACAAAGGTGTTGACGTGAGTGCTACCTCACCCTATAATTTATTTCTCTGACGCGGGGTGGAGCAGTCTGGCAGCTCGTCGGGCTCATAACCCGAAGGTCGTAGGTTCAAATCCTACCCCCGCAACCAAGCACACCAGACGATGTGCAGCGCAAGTGACCGATGCGCGCTTCGTCGACAGGAACCCGGCCCCGTGCCGGGTTTTTTGTTTTCTGCGTCCGAATGTTATTTCGGCGCGCCCGTGCTCCCGGGCAGGAAGCCGTTCTCGAGCCGATAAGTCGACGTGTTGACGAGCGTAGCCCGTGCATTCGGCGTACCGGCCAGCACCGCGCACCTGTCCTTGCCCGTATTCAGCCGGATCGACCGTTCGGTCGTCGGATAGTCCACATCCTTCAGATAGAAATGCGGCAGTGACGTCGTGTACCGTGCATACGGCACGCACGGCCGCTTCGTCGGGTCGCTTGATGCACCGTTGAACGGGAAGTACTCATCGAACAGGTAGGCCGAACTCGACAGGCCGCCCCAGTCCGCCGGTACGGCGATGCTGCCGGTCGGCCTCGTGACGCCGGTGGCGACGTCCGTGATGAAGCCTTCGACGGTCGAGCGCCCGTCGTTGCGATCGGCCTGCGTATGGACGACTTGCAGCCGGTACGCATGACCCGGTTTCCATGCGTAGGCGAGCGAGCATGATGTTCCCGCGCCGCCGTCGGCGCCACCGCGGCAATTCGTGGACAACGGCGTCGTGCCAGTGCCGAATGCGCTGAAGATCACGAGATTGCTGCCTTGGGTGCGCGGCTGGATGCCGGTATAGATCGCGTGCCCGCCGTGCTCGGACGACAACTGGTTGGCCCAGTAGTAACTGGCATTGACGTTGGTCGGCACGACCTCGGGTGTGATATCCCATGCCATGCGGTCGAAACCGCCGTTGGGCGTCGCCGTGGCCGACGCAGTGATATTGGGATCGGCGTGCGCGTCGAGCATGGTCGACACGGCGAGCAGCGCACCGACCACGGAGCTGAATCTGTTCATGTCCAGGTTCCTGTTGGTGGAAAAAGAGATTGCACGAGCAGCGTCGATTGCAGCGACTCCGCTCGCATACCAATTTGCGTTCACTTTATTACCAATGGATAACCGGTCGCGTTGGCGAGGCCGCATGGTGCGCGTCGCCCGATTCGCGGGCTGTGCCAGCCGAGCCCCGTGCAGCGGGCGAGAGCAAGGTGTTGCGAACAGGGCGACGAGGGCGCCGGAATGGTGATTCCCGTCACACGGAATAATCCGGCCGCGAAAATGCGGTGATGGTTGCCGGCGAGCGTGGCGGCATCCGGCCGAACGCCGTGCGACGGCGCGCGGGTGTCAGCCCGCCGCCCACTCGACCGCCGCCTTCGCATGCAGCGCGGTCGTATCGAACACCGGCAGCGGCGAATCGTCCGCGCCGATCAGCAGCGTGATTTCCGTGCAGCCGAGGATCACCGCCTGCGCGCCGTGCTGCGCGAGCGTATCGATGATCCGCACATACGTCGCGCGCGATGCCGGCGAGATGATGCCGTGGCACAGCTCGTCGTAGATGATCCGGTGCACGTCGTCACGCCCGCTTTCGTCGGGCACGAGCACGTCGAGGCCGAACTTCTCGCGCAGCCGCTCCGCGTAGAACGGCAACTCCATCGTATAGCGCGTGCCGAGCAGCGCGACGCGCTCGACGCCCGCATCGCGCAGCGCCGCGCCGGTCGGATCGGCGATATGCAGGAACGGCAGCGTCACCGCGGCTTCGATCGCGTCGTGGACGCGATGCATCGTATTGGTCGTCAGCACGACGAGATCGGCGCCGGCCGCTTCGAGCTGTCGCGCGGCGCCGGCCATCCGTTCGCCGAGCGCGACCCAGTCGTGCGTGCGCTGCAGCGCTTCGATCTCCGCGAAATCGACCGTGACCAGCACGCTCTTCGCATTGTGGTGGCCGCCGTGCAGCGCCTTCGAATGACGATTGATCATCCGGTAATACTCGGCCGACGATTCCCAGCTCATCCCGCCGATCAGTCCGATCGTCTTCATCCGTCACCTGTGCGTTTCGTGTCTTGCGGCTGACGAGTATAGGCGCCGCTGCCCGCGCAGGGCCGGTACGATCCGCGCAAAGCGGGCCGGTACGGTGCCGCCGGGCATGGCAACACGCGACAGTTGAAACCGGCACTGTGTTTTTGTACAGTATCGGCACCGTGAACCCGACCATCATTCCGCCTGCCGATCCGCACGCACCGCCGCCGGGCGACGCGCTGCCGCGCATGCGCAAGATCATTCATTGCGATTGCGACTGCTTCTACGCGTCGGTCGAGATGCGCGACGACCCGTCGTTGCGCAACCGGCCGCTCGCGGTCGGCGGCCGGCCCGACCAGCGCGGCGTGATCGCGACCTGCAACTACGAGGCGCGGCGCTACGGCGTGCATTCGGCGATGTCGTCGGCGCTGGCGATGCGCAAGTGCCCGGACCTGCTAATCCTGCCGTCCGCGATGGACAAGTACCGCGCGGCGTCGCGGCAGATCATGGCGATCTATCGCGACTACACACCCGACGTCGAGCCGCTGTCGCTCGACGAGGCCTACCTCGACGTCAGCGGGTCGGAGCGCTGCCAGGGCAGTGCGACGCTGATTGCACGGGAGATCCGCCAGCGCGTGTACGACACGGTCGGCGTGACCGTGTCGGCCGGCGTCGCGCCGAACAAGTTCATCGCGAAGATCGCGTCCGACTGGAACAAGCCCGACGGGCTGTTCGTCGTGCGGCCGCACGAGATCGACGCGTTCGTCGCGGCACTGCCGGTACGCAAGCTGCATGGCGTCGGCAAGGTGACGGCCATGCGGCTCGACCGGCTCGGCATCCAGACCTGCGCGCAGTTGCGCGATTGGCCGCTGATCGACCTGCACCGCGAATTCGGCGCGTTCGGGCGGCGGCTGTACGAACTGTCGCGCGGGATCGATGAGCGGCCCGTGCAGGCCGACCAGGAGCGCAAGTCGGTCAGCGTCGAGACGACCTACGTGACCGACCTGACGACGCTCGAACAGTGCGCGGATGAAATCCGCCGCCTCGTCGTGCAACTCGACGCCCGGATCGAACGGGCGGGTGCTGCGCGGTCGATCCGCAAGCTGTACGTGAAGATCCGCTTCGCCGATTTCCAGCGCACGACGGTCGAGTGCGTGGCCGACGCGACGAATGCGGACACCGCCGTCACGCTGCTCGCGAAGGGGCTGCAACGGCGTGCGCAGGCGGTGCGGCTGCTGGGCGTCGGCGTGCGCATCGACGAGGATACCGCCGAGCGCCACGGGCAGTTCTCGCTGTTCGACGACGAAGCCGGCAACACGAACGATGCCGACCACGCGGATGACGCTGGAAACGAAGCGCCGGCACCATGAAAAAAGGCACCGCCGCAGCGGTGCCTTTCGATGCGCCCGGAAGAACCGGGCAGGGCGCCGTGCTCAGTGCGCGGGCGCGGCCATCCCGTTGTGGCGCAGCAGCGCGTCGATCTGCGGCTCGCGGCCGCGGAACGCCTTGAACGAATCCATCGCCGGGCGGCTGCCGCCGACCTCGAGGATTTCACGTCGATAGCGCGTGCCGGTCGCCGCGTCGAGCACGCTGCCGCTCGCGGCGGCCGCTTCCTCGAACGCTGCGTATGCATCGGCCGACAGCACTTCGGCCCACTTGTAGCTGTAGTAGCCGGCCGCGTAGCCGCCCGCGAAGATGTGGCTGAACGTGTTCGGCCAGCGCGAGAACGCGGCTTGCGGGATCACGTGATAGCGCTCGTTGATCTCGCGCGCGAACGCGGTCACGCCGGTGGCGCCCGCCGGGTCGAAGTCGACGTGCAGCAGCATGTCGAACATCGAGAACACGATCTGGCGCAGCGTGCCGAGCCCGCTCTGGAAATTCTTCGCGGCGATCATCTTGTCGAACAGCTCGCGCGGCAGCGCGGCGCCCGTGTCGACGTGCGACGACATCGACGACAGCACGTCCCATTCCCAGCAGAAGTTTTCCATGAACTGCGACGGCAGCTCGACGGCATCCCATTCGACGCCGTTGATGCCCGACACGCCGAGCTCGTCGACGCGCGTGAGCATGTGGTGCAGCCCGTGGCCGAATTCATGGAACAGCGTGATGACTTCGTCGTGCGTGAAGCACGCGGGCTTGCCGCCGACCGGCGCCGAGAAGTTGCAGGTGAGATAGGCGACCGGCGTCTGCACGGTGCTGCCGCGCTTCGCGCGCGAACGCGCGTCGTCCATCCATGCGCCACCGCGCTTGCCTTCGCGGGCGTACAGGTCGAGATAGAACTGCGCGACGAGCGAGCCGTCGCGGTTCTCGACGCGGAAGAAGCGCACGTCCTTGTGCCACACCGGCGCGTCGTCCGGCTTGATCTGCACGCCGAACAGCGTCTCGGTGACGGTGAACAGGCCCTTCAGCGCGGCCGGTTCCGGGAAGTACTGCTTGACCTCGTTTTCCGAGAACGCATAGCGCTGCTCGCGCAGCTTTTCGGCCGCGTATGCCACGTCCCACGGCGCGAGTTCGGCGAGGCCGAGTTCCTTCGCGGCGAACGTGCGCAGCTCGTCCCAGTCCTTGTCCGCGTGCGGGCGCGCGCGCGTCGCGAGATCCTCGAGGAACGCGATCACCTGCTGCGGCGATTCGGCCATCTTCGGTGCGAGGGACACTTCGGCGAAGTTGCGGTAGCCGAGCATCTGCGCCTCTTCGCGGCGCAGCTTCAGCGCATCGGTGACGATCGCCGTGTTGTCCCATTCGGCCTTGCCGTCGCCGTACTGCGGCCCGAGTTCCGATGCGCGCGTCGCGTAGGCGCGGTAGAGCGTCTCGCGCAGCGCGCGGTTGTCCGCGTATTGCAGCACCGGGAAGTACGACGGGAAGTGCAGCGTGAATTTCCAGCCTTCCTTGGCATCCTTTTGCGCGGCTTCACGGGCGGCTTCGATCGCGTCGCCGGGCAGGCCGGCCAGTTCGGCCTCGTCCTGCACGATGTACGCGTACGCGTTGGTCGCATCGAGCACGTGATCGGAGAATGCCTTCGACAGCGCGGCCTGCTGTTCCTGCAGTTCGGCGAAGCGCGGCTTCTGGTCCTCGGGCAGCTCGGCGCCCGACAGGCGGAAATCGCGCAGCGCGTTGTCGAGGATCTTCTTGCGTTCGACGGACAGCGTCGCGTATTCGGCGCTCGCGGCGATCGCCTTGTACTTCTCGTACAGCGCGAGGTTCTGGCCGACGCTCGACCAGAATTCGGTCACGCGCGGCAGGTTCTCGCCGTAGGCGGCCCGCAGTTCGGGCGTATCGGCGACCGCGTTCAGGTGGCCGATGATGCCCCAGGCGCGACCCAGCGGCTCCGTCACGTGCTCGACCGTCTCGACAATGGCTGCCCAGGTTGCCGGCGTCGCGGCCGCGCTTGCCGTTTCGACCGCGCGGTTGGCGGCATCGAGCAGCGTGTCGAGCGCGGGCGTCACGTGTTCCGGGCGGATCTCGCCGAAGCGGGGCAGGCCCGAGAAATCGAGAAGCGGGTTGGTATTGGCGCTGGCGGACATAAGACTCCCTGTCTGTTGCCGGATGAACCGGAGTGAAAAGGGTAAGGCGCGCACGGCAACGCAGCGCCCGATATCGACATTATTGGGGCGCATCGCGCGCTTTCCAATCGTTAGTTTCTAACGACGCGATTGACGCGGGGGTGAAGGCGGGAGGGAGGGGCGCCAGGTGGCGCGACCGGCGCGGTGTGGCCGGCGAGGCGCCGGCGCGCAGTTGCGCGCGCCGGCTGAACGGGCAGGGGGTCAGGCGGCCGCGTCGGCGGCGCGCTCGGCGGCTTCGATCGTGTTGATCAGCAGCATCGTGATGGTCATCGGGCCGACGCCGCCCGGCACCGGCGTGATGTGGCCGGCCACTTCCTTCACGCCCGCGAAGTCGACGTCGCCGCACAGCTTGCCCGCGTCGTCGCGGTTCATGCCGACGTCGATCACCGTCGCGCCGGGCTTCACCATGTCGGCGGTCAGGATGTTGCGCTTGCCGACCGCGGCGACCACGATGTCGGCCTGTCGCGTGTGCGCAGCGAGGTCGCGCGTCTTGCTGTGGCAGATCGTCACGGTCGCGCCGGCGTCGAGCAGCATCATCGCCATCGGCTTGCCGACGATGTTCGAGCGGCCGATCACGACCGCGTTCGCGCCCTGCAGCGGGATATCGTGCGCCTCGAACATCTTCATCACGCCGTACGGCGTGCACGGGCGGAACAGCGGCTTGCCGGTCATCAGCGCGCCCGCGTTCGCGATGTGGAAGCCGTCGACGTCCTTCTCCGGCGCGATCGCCTCGATCACCTTGTGGCTGTCGATGTGCTTGGGCAGCGGCAGCTGGACGAGGATCCCGTGGATCTTCGGATCACGGTTCAGTTCGTCGATGCGCGCGAGCAGGTCGGCCTCCGACAGCGTGTCCGGGTACGCATCCTTCAGCGAGAAGAAGCCGTTGTCCTCGCACGCCTTGATCTTGTTGCGCACGTAGACTTCGCTGGCCGGGTTGGCGCCGACGAGGATCACCGCGAGGCCGGGCTGGTGGCCGCGCGCGGTCAGGGCGGCGGCGCGTTCGGCGGCCTGGGCGCGCAGGGTCTTCGAGAGGGCGTTGCCGTCGATGAGGAGGGCTGTCATGGTGGTGGGTTCTGCCGGGAAGTTGGAATGCGGGCGTGCGGCGCCCGAGGGGCACCGCAGCAAAGCACGGAATTATACCGTCCGCCTGCCGCCGTCCGACAGCGAATGCACGGGAAGCGTCATGGCTGCGGCGCTCGCGCGCCGGGAAAAACGCCGCCGCGCGAGTGGGCCGCATCGCGCGACGGCGGTGGCGCGGCCCGCCGGGCAGGGCTGCCCGGGCCGCGCGGCAACAACGCTCAGGCCTGCTTCTTCGACAGCGCGAGGCGCAGCAGGTCGGCCACCGTGTTGACGTTGAGCTTTTCCATGATGTTCGCGCGGTGCGCTTCGACCGTCTTGATGCTGATGCCGAGATCGTCGGCGATCTGCTTGTTCAGGCGGCCCGCGATGATCCGTTCGAGCACCTGCTGCTCGCGCGCGGTCAGCTTCGACAGGCGTTCGCTCGCGGCACGCTGTTCCTGAACGCTCTTGCTTTCGTTTCGGGCCTTGTCGAGCATCCGCTCGACGAGCTTGCGCAACTCGGCTTCGTCGAACGGTTTCTCGATAAAGTCCATCGCACCCTTTTTCATCGTCGAGACGGCCATCGGCACGTCGCCGTGACCCGTGACGAAGATGATCGGCAGCGCGGCGTTGTCGGCAATCAGGCGTTCCTGCAGCTCGAGGCCGCTCATGCCCGACATCCGTACGTCGAGGATCAGGCAAGCGATCTGGCCGGCCTGCTGTGCAGGCTGGTAGGCATCCAGGAACTGCTCGGCGCTCGAGAAGCATTGCACGCGATAGCCGTTCGCCTCCAGCAGCCAACGCAGCGAGTCCCGTACGGCCTCGTCGTCGTCGACGACAAAGACGGTTTCCTGTGTGGTGGTGACAGGGCTATTCATAGTTCTCCCGTAACAGTATGTGATGCCGATGCCTCGCGCCCCCCTCGGCCGAGATCAGCGGGTTCCCCAATGGGCAGGCTGCAGTGGAACGTTGCGCCGGAAATGCGGCCATCCGGCTCGACGTTGTTGACCACCCACAGACGCCCCCGATGCGATTCGATGATCGAACGGCAGATGTTCAGCCCCATGCCCATGCCATCGGACTTGGTGCTGTAAAACGGTTCGAACAGGCGCTCGGCGGTCGCTTCGTCGACGCCCGGGCCCTGGTCGATCACGCGGATGTCGACGAAGCCCGCCTCGATGTCGGCGGTGACGCGGATCACGCCGTCCGCCGACGCCGGCTTCACGTCGGCCATCGCTTCGGCCGCGTTCTTCATCAGGTTCACGAGCACCTGCTCGATCAGCACGGGGTCGACATAAATAATAGGCATTCTTGCGAGGATTTCCGTGACGATCCGGATCCTGCGCTTCCTGGCCTCGATTTCGGCGAGCCCGACCGCGTCGGCGACGATGTCCGCGACCCGCGCCGGCTGGCGCTTCGGCTCGCTGCGCTTCACGAATTCGCGGATCCGCTTGACGATCATCCCCGCGCGCAGCGCCTGCTGCGCGGTCTTTTCCAGCGCGGGCTGCAGCGTCTCCGGCGTACCGCGGCCGCTCTTCACGAGCGCGAGCGTGCCCGAGCAGTAGTTGTTGATCGCGGCGAGCGGCTGGTTCAATTCGTGAGCAATCGACGACGCCATTTCACCCATCGTCATCAATCGGCTCGTGAACTGCAGTTTCTCTTCCTGCTGGTGCGCGAGTTCCTGTGCCTTCTTGCGGGTCGTGATGTCGGTCGCGATCTGCATCTGCGCGAGGTGGCCGTCCACCCACTGGATGTACTGGCGGCGCACCTCGAACCACTTCTGGATGCTCTCGACGTACACCTCCTGCGCGTCGGCGGTGCTGCTCGTCAGCGCGGCGGCCGGCAGGCCCGCGAACGCGTCGACCATGTCGATCGAATCGGACGATGCCTGCGCGCGGTCGAAGCCGCCGCCCGACAGCTCGAGATGGCCGTCCGGACGAATGCCGAACAGGTGGCGGTAGTAGCGGTTCGCGAACAGCAGCTCGGCCTCGTCGGCGGCCAGCACCGACACCGCGGCGTCGAGGCTTTCGAGCACCGTCGTGAAGCGCTCATGGGCGGCCGCGAGTTCTTCGCGCGCGCGCTTCGGCTCGGTGATGTCGGTCATCGACGACATCCAGCCGGTCTGGCGGCCCGAGCTGTCGATCAGCGGCGACACGTACAGGCGCGCATGGAACAGCGTGCCGTTCTTGCGCCGCACGCGCAGCTCGAAGCCCGAGCTCGGCGCCTTGCCGCGCAGCGTCATGTCGAGCTGGCGCTGCATTTCCGGGTACGCGTCGCGCGGCCAGTACGGGAACGGCGCGACTTTGCCGACGAGGTCGGTCTCGTCCCAGCCCGTCATCCGGCAGAACGCGGGGTTCACGTGCGTGATGCGGCCGTGCATGTCGAGCACGCGCATGCCGATCAGCACGGAGTTTTCCATTGCGCGGCGGAAGAACGCTTCCGCATACAGCGCCTGCTGCGCCTCGAAACGCTGGCGCGTGTGCTTCCACAGGCTCCAGAGGCTCCACAGCACGAAGCACGACAGGCCGGCCACGAGCCACACGAGCGTGTTGTTGGTCAGGTTCGTGAGCTGCGGGAATGCGTACACACGCACGGTCAGCCCCTGGCCGGGCGGATCGAGCGGCAGGTCGTAGTGCGAGTCGCGCGGCAGGCGCGGGCGGGTGGAGGTGGACGACAGCTCGCGGTTGTTCGCGTCGGTGATCGAGATCTTGTACTTCGACGACAGTTCCTGCGGGATGTCGTGCTTCAGGATGCCTTCGACCGAGAACACCGCGGCGATCGAGCCGAGGTACTCGCGGTCGCCGCGCATCACGGGCGTCTGCAGCGTGATGAAGCCGTTGCCGAAGTCGTCGTAGATCAGCGGCGAATAGGCCTGGCGGCGCGTGCTGCGCGCGTCGTCGTAGGCGCCGCGCACGGCGTCCTGCATCTGCGCTTCGCCGGGCTTCGCGAGCCGCTGGCCGAGCAGCGGCGGATGCACGGTCGGCCAGCGCTGCACGCCGGGCGACGTGTACCAGTTCAGGTAAAGGATTTCCGGATGCGTCTGCATCACGTCCGCGACGGCCATCTGGAACGCGTTCTGGTCGAGGCGGCCGGACGCGAGATCGCGCGACAGCGCCTGGAGCTGTTCCTGCGCTCCCGTCATCGACAGGCGGATCTGCTGCTGGGCCCACGCGACGTTACGGAACAGGGTGTCTTCCTGCTGTTGCTGCTCGCGGCGATTGAGGCTCCACAGAATGAGGCTCATTACCACCAGGAACACGAGGATCGACAGCAGTGGCGTCAGCAAATAGGAATTGGACCACCACGGTCCGTGGTGCCAACGGGACGGCTGCGACTCCGCCGGCGGGCCCGACGGTCGCGCCGAGCGTGCGAAAAGCCGATCGGTCAACATGGCAGGATTGTAGCGCAGCGCAATACATGGAAAACCTATACCGGATATGTTGAACGGAAACGGATTTGTTCAGCCGGGACGTGCCGGAGAGCCCCGAATGATGGGTGCGGCGCAGCAATATTTCGTATTGCGAGAAAAGATCTCATAATTCGAAAATTTTGTTGCGCGTGCCCGTACCCGCTCATTACAATCCGCTGGAGCTTGCCCGCAGCCGGTCGCGTCGCGTCGTCTGCACGAGAGCGATCCTCACATTCCAGGACCCAGGAGACGAGAATGTCCGCTGTACCGAACGAAGTGATGAAATATGTCGCCGCCGAACATGACGACGACCCGCAAGAAACCGTCGAGTGGCTGGAGTCGCTCGATGGCGTGATCTCCTCCGTGGGCACTGGCCGCGCGCACTACCTGATTGAAAAGCAGATCGAATTCGCCCGCGTGCACGGCGAACACCTGCCGTTTTCCGCGAATACCCCGTACATCAACACGATCCCGGTCGCCGCGCAGGCGAAGATCCCGGGCGACCAGGACATCGAGCACCGCATCCGTTCGTACACGCGCTGGAACGCGCTGGCGATGGTGCTGCGTGCCGGCAAGGACACGAACGTCGGCGGCCACATCGCGTCGTTCGCGTCGGCCGCGACGCTCTATGACGTCGGCTACAACCACTTCTGGCACGCAGCGTCCGACCAGCACGGCGGCGATCTCGTGTTCGTGCAGGGGCACTCGTCGCCGGGCGTCTACTCGCGCGCGTTCCTGCTCGGCCGCCTGAAGGAAGAGCAGCTCGACAATTTCCGCCAGGAAGTCGACGGCAACGGCATCTCGTCGTACCCGCACCCGTGGCTGATGCCGGATTTCTGGCAGTTCCCGACCGTGTCGATGGGCCTCGGCCCGATCATGGCGATCTACCAGGCCCGCTTCATGAAGTACCTGCAGGCGCGCGGCATCGCGAAGACGGAAGGCCGCAAGGTGTGGGCATTCCTCGGCGACGGCGAGACGGACGAACCGGAATCGCTCGGCGCGATCGGGATGGCGAGCCGCGAGAAGCTCGACAACCTCGTGTTCGTGATCAACTGCAACCTGCAGCGTCTGGACGGCCCGGTGCGCGGCAACGGCAAGATCATCCAGGAACTCGAATCGGAATTCCGCGGCGCCGGCTGGAACGTGATCAAGGTCATCTGGGGCAGCCGCTGGGATGCGCTGTTCGCGCGCGACAAGTCGGGCGCGCTGATGCGCCGCATGATGGAAGCCGTCGACGGCGAATACCAGACGTACAAGTCGGAGTCGGGCGCGTTCGTGCGCGAGCACTTCTTCAACACGCCTGAACTGAAGGCGCTGGTCTCCGACTGGTCGGACGACGACATCTGGGCGCTGAACCGCGGCGGCCACGATCCGCACAAGATCTACGCGGCGTTCCACGAAGCCAGCAACACGAAGGGCGCGCCGACCGTCATCCTCGCGAAGACCATCAAGGGCTACGGGATGGGCGAGTCGGGCCAGGCGATGAACATCACGCACCAGCAGAAGAAGCTGCCGGTCGAGCAACTGAAGAAGTTCCGTGACCAGTTCCGCCTGCCGATCACCGACGAGCAGATCGCCGACGTGCCGTACCTGAAGTTCGAGGAAGGCTCGAAGGAGCTCGAATACATGCGCAAGCAGCGCATGGACCTCGGCGGCTACCTGCCGCACCGTCGCCAGAAGGCGACGTCGCTGCCGGTGCCGGTGCTCGACGCGTTCGAGCCGCTGTTGAAGGGCACGGGCGAAGGCCGCGAGATCTCGACGACGATGGCGTTCGTGCGGATCCTGAACATCCTGCTGAAGGACAAGACGCTCGGCAAGCGCGTCGTGCCGATCGTCCCGGACGAATCGCGTACGTTCGGCATGGAAGGCCTGTTCCGCCAGATCGGTATCTGGAACCAGCAGGGCCAGAAGTACGTGCCGGAAGATTCCGACCAGCTGATGTTCTACAAGGAATCGGAAACCGGCCAGATCCTGCAGGAAGGCATCAACGAAGCGGGCGGCATGTGTGACTGGATCGCAGCGGCGACGTCGTACTCGACGCACGGCGAGATCATGGTGCCGTTCTACATCTTCTATTCGATGTTCGGCTTCCAGCGGATCGGCGACCTCGCCTGGGCCGCAGGCGACATGCGTTCGCGCGGCTTCCTGCTCGGCGGCACCGCGGGCCGCACGACGCTGAACGGCGAAGGCCTGCAGCACGAAGACGGCCACTCGCTCCTGTGGGCGGCATCGGTGCCGAACTGCGTGAGCTACGACCCGACCTTCGGCTACGAACTGGCCGTGATCATCCAGGACGGCCTGCGCCGCATGGTGCAGGACCAGGAAGACGTGTACTACTACGTCACGGTGATGAACGAGAACTACGAGCACCCGGCGATCCCGCAGGGCGAGCACGTGGCGGCCGACATCATCAAGGGCATGTACGCGTTCAAGAAGGCCGACGCCGACCAGAAGGCACCGCGCGTGCAGTTGCTGGGTGCGGGCACGATCTTCAACGAAGTGATCGCCGCTGCCGACCTGCTGAAGAACGACTGGGGTGTCGCTGCCGATCTGTGGAGCGTGCCGAGCTTCACCGAGCTCGCGCGTGAAGGGCACGAGATCGAGCGCTGGAACCTGCTGCATCCGACCGAAGAGCGTCGCCTGTCGCACGTGCAGAAGTGCCTGAAGGACACGCAGGGCCCGGTCATCGCATCGACCGACTACGTCCGTGCGCTGGTCGACCAGATCCGCGGCCAGATCGATCGCCGCTTCGTCGTGCTGGGCACGGACGGCTTCGGCCGCTCGGATACCCGCGAGAAGCTGCGTCACTTCTTCGAAGTCGACCGTCATTGGGTCACCGTCGCCGCGCTCAACGCGCTGGCCGACGAAGGCACGATCGAGCGCAAGGTGGTCGCGGACGCGATCGCCAAGTACAACCTCGATCCGTCCAAGCCCAACCCGATGACCGTTTAACGCACACGCCGTGTGATGCTGCGCGCCGCTCCCGCGAGGGGCGCGCGCGGCCATGGAGACAGAAACAGATGAGTCAAGCGATCGAAGTGAAGGTGCCGGATATCGGCGATTACAAGGATGTGCCGGTGATCGAGATCGGCGTGAAGGTCGGCGATACGGTCGAGCCGGAGCAGTCGCTCGTCACGCTCGAGTCGGACAAGGCGACGATGGACGTGCCGAGCCCGGTAGGCGGCGTCGTGAAGGAAATCAAGGTCAAGGTGGGCGATTCCGTGTCGGAAGGCTCGCTGATCATCCTGCTCGACGGCGGCGCCGCGGCGCAGGCGAACGGCGCGGCAGCGCCCGCCGCCGCTCCGGCTCCGGCGGCAGCGCCGGCACCGGCTGCTGCTGCACCGGCGGCCGCACCGGCAGCAGCCGGCGGCACGCTCGAAGTGAAGGTTCCGGACATCGGCGACTACAAGGACGTGCCGGTGATCGAGATCGGCGTGAAGGTCGGCGACACGGTCGAGAAGGAGCAGTCGCTCGTCACGCTCGAATCGGACAAGGCGACGATGGACGTGCCGAGCCCGGCCGCCGGCGTCGTGAAAGAGATCAAGGTGAAGGTGGGCGATTCCGTGTCGGAAGGCACGCTGATCGTGCTGCTCGACGCGGCAGGCGCAGCGCCCGCCGCGGCCGCACCGCAGGCGAGCGCACCGGCACCGGCCGCTGCGGCGCCGGCACCGGCCGCCGCACCCGCACCGAAGGCTGCGCCGGCACCGGCTGCTGCACCGGCCGCGGCCGCTGCACCGTCGGGCGAATACCGCGCGAGCCACGCATCGCCGTCGGTGCGCAAGTTCGCACGCGAACTCGGCGTCGAAGTCGCACGCGTGCAGGGTTCGGGTCCGAAGGGCCGCATCACGAAGGAAGACGTCACGGGCTTCGTGAAGGGCGTGATGACCGGCCAGCGCGCAGCACCGGGCGCGGCAGCCGCGCCGGCAGGCGGCGGCGAGCTCAACCTGCTGCCGTGGCCGAAGGTCGACTTCTCGAAGTTCGGCCCGTTCGAAGCGAAGCCGCTGTCGCGCATCAAGAAGATCTCGGGCGCGAACCTGCATCGCAACTGGGTGATGATCCCGCACGTCACGAACAACGACGAAGCGGACATCACCGAGCTCGAAGCACTGCGCGTGCAACTGAACAAGGAGCACGAAAAGGCGGGCGTGAAGTTCACGATGCTCGCGTTCGTGATCAAGGCGGTCGTCGCCGCGCTGAAGAAATTCCCGACCTTCAACGCAAGCCTCGACGGCGACAACCTGGTGTTCAAGCAGTACTACCACGTGGGTTTCGCGGCGGATACCCCGAACGGCCTCGTCGTGCCGGTGATCCGCGATGCGGACAAGAAGGGTCTCGTCGACATCGCGAAGGAAATGGCCGAGCTGTCGAAGGCCGCACGCGACGGCAAGCTGAAGCCGGACCAGATGCAGGGCGGCTGCTTCTCGATCTCGTCGCTCGGCGGGATCGGTGGCACGAACTTCACGCCGATCATCAACGCGCCGGAAGTGGCGATCCTCGGGTTGTCGCGCGGCCAGATGAAGCCGGTGTGGGACGGCAAGCAGTTCGTGCCGCGCCTGACGCTGCCGCTGTCGCTGTCGTATGACCATCGCGTGATCGATGGCGCGGAAGCCGCGCGGTTCAATGCGTATCTCGGCGCGTTGCTCGCGGATTTCCGTCGCATCATTCTTTGATGAGCGGGGAGGGGCTCGCGGGGGCGTGGTTTTTTGTCGGTTGTCCATGCCCTGTCGTTGAACCTGTTTTGCTTACGGTCTATTAGCGTCGCCCCTGCGCGGGGCGGCGGTCACTTTTCTTTGTCTTCCAAAGAAAAGTAACCAAAAGAAAGGCGCGTCCTTGGGCGGACAGCAAAGGTGGTTCTGCCCAGGTTCGCGTTCTTTTGTCAGGCCGTAGTCGGGTTCATTCGCGGGTTCCTCCCCCTCTGTCTGCAGTCAATCAAGAAGGGGACAGTAATGAGTCTCATCGAAGTCAAGGTTCCGGATATCGGCGATTTCAGCGGCGTCGATGTCATCGAAGTCAACGTGAAACCCGGCGACGTGATCGAAAAAGAGCAAACGCTCATCACGCTCGAATCCGATAAAGCCTCCATGGAAGTGCCCAGCGACGTCGCCGGCACCGTCAAGGAAATCAAGGTCAAAGCCGGCGAGAAAGTCTCGCAAGGCACCGTCATCGCCATCGTCGAAGCAGCAGCAGGCGCCGCCGCACCCGCGAAAGCACAGGAACCGGCCAAGCCCGCAGCAGCTGCGCCGGCACCGGCCGCCGCCGCTCCGGCACCCGCGCCGCAAGCCGGCAGCTACGCAGGTGCCGCCGACATCGAGTGCGACATGCTCGTGCTCGGCGCCGGCCCCGGCGGATACTCGGCCGCGTTCCGCGCTGCCGACCTCGGCATGAAGACCGTGCTCGTCGAACGCTACTCGACGCTCGGCGGCGTGTGCCTGAACGTGGGCTGCATCCCGTCGAAGGCGCTGCTGCATACGTCGCTCGTCGTTGAGGAAGCCGCGGCGCTCGCGTCGCACGGCATCACGTTCGGCAAGCCCGAGATCAACCTCGACAAGCTGCGCGACTTCAAGTCGGGCGTCGTCAAGAAACTGACGACGGGCCTCGCCGGCATGGCGAAGGCACGCAAGGTCGAAGTGGTCACGGGCGTCGGGTCGTTCGTCGATCCGTATCACATGGAAGTGCACGGCGAGAACGGCAAGAAGGTCGTCCGCTTCAAGCAGGCGATCATCGCGGCCGGTTCGCAATCGGTGAAGCTGCCGTTCCTGCCGGAAGACCCGCGCATCGTCGATTCGACCGGCGCGCTCGAACTGCGCCAGCAGCCGAAGCGGATGCTCGTGATCGGCGGCGGCATCATCGGTCTCGAAATGGCGACGGTCTACTCGACGCTCGGCGCCGAGATCGACGTCGTCGAAATGCTCGACGTCCTCATGAACGGCGCGGACCGCGATCTCGTCAAGGTCTGGGAAAAGTACAACGCGAAGCGCTTCGGCAACGTGATGCTGAAGACCAAGACGGTCGGCGCGGAAGCGAAGGAAGACGGCATCTACGTGACGTTCGAGGGCGAGAAGGCGCCGGCGGAGCCGCAGCGCTACGACCTCGTGCTCGTCGCGGTGGGCCGTAGCCCGAACGGCAAGAAGATCGGCGCCGACAAGGCCGGTGTGGCCGTGACGGATCGCGGCTTCATCGACGTCGACAAGCAGATGCGCACGAACGTGCCGCACATCTTCGCGATCGGCGATATCGTCGGTCAGCCGATGCTCGCGCACAAGGCCGTGCACGAAGGCCACGTCGCAGCGGAAGCCGCGCACGGCGAAAAGTCGTACTTCGATGCGCTGCAGATCCCGTCGGTGGCCTACACCGATCCGGAAGTGGCCTGGGCCGGCAAGACGGAAGAGCAGTGCAAGGCCGAAGGCATCAAGTACGGCAAGGCCGTGTTCCCGTGGGCCGCTTCGGGCCGCGCGATCGCGAACGGCCGCGACGAAGGCTTCACGAAGCTGATCTTCGATGAGGAAACCCATCGCGTGATCGGCGGCGGCATCGTCGGCCTGAACGCGGGCGACCTGATCAGCGAAGTGTGCCTCGCCGTCGAGATGGGCGCGGACGCGGAAGACATCGGCAAGACGATCCATCCGCACCCGACGCTCGGCGAATCGGTCGGCATGGCCGCCGAACTGTACGAAGGCGTCTGTACCGACCTGCCGCCGCAACGCAAGAAGTAACGCGACCGGCACGGCCGGTCAGGTGCCGGCCATGAAAAACGCCGCCGCTCGGGAAACCGGGCGGCGGCGTTTTTATTGCTGCATGACCAGGGCAGGGTGGGGCGGCCTATGCCGAAGGCGTGGGTCCGCGCACACGCAGAACGGCGGGGTCTACTTCGCCGCCTTGACGAATTGCGGAGCGACGCCGAGTTTTTCGCGGAGTTGCCTGATGAACGCGTGTAATTCGTCGCGTGGCGCGGCAGCGCCGTGCGGCGGGGGCGTCTCGCCCATCGAGACCTCGATCGTGAGGTAGGATTTGTTCGGACTCGATTTCGCCGGCGTCACGACGATCAAGTAGCGGTAATGGCTGGTGTTGTCTTCTCCAGCGATCACGTGTTCGTCGGAAATCACCACCGTTCCATTCTTCGTCAACCATGACCGGGCCGCATCCACGATGCCGGCAAAGGGTAGCTCGACCGCGTACATTTCCATCGGTGGCGTTTCTGCCGGTTGAGACGTCGCGGCGGGCGGGGCGGCCGTGGCCCGGCCAGGCATCGCAAGCGCCGCGACGGAAATGGCCGTGGCGACGGTGATGGATCCGAGCGTTCTGTACATGAAGGAAAAGAGAAGGCGAAACGTTCTTCTTCGGGATGGGCATGCGTGATGCCACACAACGAAAGAGGGCAATGACCGGCAGCGATTGTCGCCCGATTGCATGTTCTGGCGCCAGAAATGAAAAAGCCGCGCTTGTGCGCGGCTCTTTCAGGAGCAGGGGACGCTTACGCGGCCGGCTTGCTCGTACGACGTGCAGCAGCGGCGGTAGCAGCCTTCGTTGCGACGGCAGCAGCAGCGTTGAAGTTCGTTTCAGCGATTTCGACGGCTTGCTTCGTGGCCTTCTGAACCGTTTCGTACGTGGTGTTCGCAGCGTTCAGTGCCGACTTCAGGGCAGCGACAGCCGTTTCCGAACCAGCCGGGGCATTCTTCGCGACGTTGTCGACGAGTGCCTGGACCTTCTTGTTCTGCTCTTCGAATTGCGCTTCGGCAACCTTCGTGAACTCGGCTTGCGTCGACGATGCGATTTCATACAGGTGACGGCCGTACGACAGCACCTTTTCCGCGACCGGCTGCGACAGGCTGGCTTGCAGCGCGATCAGTTCCTGTGCGTCCTTCACCGACAGCAGACGCTGTGCGTTTTCCTGGCTCTCGGCCAGCGTCGACTTCACGACCTGCAGGTTGAGTTCGATCAGCTTTTCGACGCCTTCGAATGCCTTGGTCGTCAGACCGAACAGGCTTTCGAGGTTGGCTTTCTGGGCGGCGGCGATTTGCTCGGGGGTCAGCAAGGACATGTCAAGCTCCTGAAAAGCGATCGCGTCGATCGCAGGGGAAAGGGCACTACGCTGGGGAACCTCGGATGCGCGTGCTTTGTGCAACGCAGCAATGAGGCTTATTTTAGGGCAGACAAAACCATTGTCAAGTATTTTTTGTGCGTTGCACAATCGTGACAAATTATCGATAAAACAACGAGTTATCGTGCCCGTCCGGAATCGGTTTCATGCGTGTTCCCAGATGGTGCGCACGACCGTGGGGCAGGCGCGGCGCACCATGATCATGCACAGGTAAACCTGACAGGCCTGTGGAACGTTATCCTTCTGTTCCTGTCGAAAAACGCGCCGTTTCGATGCGCGTACCGTGGCGACGTGCCGCCGCCACGGCCGAGACTGGCGCCCCTGGCACCCCGAGCGCCGGATACGTAGTTTCCCCGCTTTAAATCGCCTCCGAAGTGACGTTATCTCAATTAACCGTGTGTAATCGGGAGACGGGTACTGTCGGGCAGCGCATCCCATGAATTTTTTCGATGGGAGCGGGAGGGTTCATTGGTCAGAGGTTGGCCGACCCTTACATTCCGGTTTAACGACGATCGGTAAGTGCCTAATATTGCTCTTTTTTTCAGCTTTAACTACACTTGCGGAAACCTCCCGCCCGCTTTGTCCAGACCCCAATGAAAGCCGAATCGTTTTCACCGCGCAGATTGTTGCAGAGCATGACGCTCGGCACGGCTGTGTCGGTCGCAGTCGCCTTGCTGGCGACCACCGCGACCGTCGCGCCTGCTGACGCCTTTGCCGCCACTGCGAAGACCCAACAAGCCGCCAAGAAAAAGGCTGTCGCTCCTGCTTCGTCCGCGAAGAAGAAGTCTGCCAAGGCCAGCTCCGACAAATCCGCCAAGGTCGCCGCAGCCGATGCGCCGCGCGCGAAGGCATCGCGCAAGCGCGTGACGCTCGCGTCGAACGTGCATGGCGGCCATCACGGCGCAGTCCGCAAGGTCGCGTTCCAGCCGCGCCGGCCGACCGTCGGCCAGGCGTTCGGCCTGCACGACACGCCCGACGCGCTCGCGCTGCGTTCGAGCGTCGCGTACGTCGTCGACCAGAACTCGGGCGAGCCGCTGTTCGACAAGAATTCGCACGCCGTCGTGCCGATCGCGTCGATCTCGAAGCTGATGACGGCGATGGTCGTGCTCGACTCGAAGACGCCGATGACCGACCAGATCGAAGTCACCGACGAAGACCGCGATTACGAGAAGGGCACGGGCTCGCGCCTGTCGGTCGGCTCGGTGCTGTCGCGTGAAGACATGCTGCACATCGCGCTGATGGCGTCGGAAAACCGTGCGGCCGCTGCGCTGTCTCGCTACTACCAGGGCGGCCGTCCGGCGTTCATCGCCGCGATGAACGCGAAAGCGAAGTCGCTGGGCATGACCGACACGCACTTCGAGAATTCGACGGGTCTGTCGAGCTCGAACGTGTCGAGCGCGCGCGACCTCGTGAAGATGGTCAATGCGGCGTACCAGTACCCGATGATTCGTCAGTTCTCGACCGATCGCACCTACGAGGTGTATACGGGCAAGCGCAACCTGGTCTACAACAGCACGAACGCGCTGATCCGCGGCAACGGCTCGTGGGACATCGGTCTGCAGAAGACGGGCTTCATCAACGAAGCGGGCGAATGCCTTGTCATGCAGGCGACGATCCACGGCAAGCCGATGGTGATGGTGCTGCTCGATTCGTTCGGCAAGTATTCGCGCTTCGCCGATGCGGCGCGCCTGCGCAACTGGCTCGATGCCGGTGGCGGCGAGCGCCTGACGGCGGCCAACACGCCGAACGGCGGGACCTGATCGCACGCTGGCGTGGCGGTTCGCCGCGCGCCGACGGCTGAAAAAAAGCCCCGCAATCGCGGGGCTTTTTCATTGGGTGCGCGGGAGCGGTTTACGCCTGCCGCTGCAGCCCGTCGACATCCTTCGCGGGCGCCGGCCGGTAGCCGAGCGATTCCGAAATGGTGAGGGCCGTCCGGCTCAACTGGCCGAGCCACGCATCCTGCAGGCGATCGGCCGGTGCCGACAGCGACAGGCCCGCGACGAGCTTGCCCGAATCGTCGTAGATGCCGGCCGCGATACAGCGCACGCCAAGCTCCAGCTCCTCGTTGTCGCGTGCGCACGATTGCTGACGGACGATCGTCAGCTCGCGCTCGAGCTTCGCGATGTCGGTGATGCTGTTCTGCGTATGACCGGACAGCCCCGTGCGCGTCGCATAGGCGCGCACGCGCGACGTTTCGTCGGCCGCGAGGAACAGCTTGCCGACCGACGTGAGGTGCAGCGGCGCGCGGCCACCGATCGCACGGACGACCTGCATCCCCGAACGCTCCGAATACGCACGCTCGATGTAGACGATCTCGTCGCCCTGGCGTACCGACAGGTTCACGGTCTGCCCGGTAAGACGGTGCAGTTCGCGCATCGGCATCAGCGCCGCGTCGCGTACCGACAGGCGCGCCTTCACGAGGTTGCCGAGCTCCAGCAGCCGCATGCCGAGGCGGTACGTGCCGGGATCGGAGCGGTCGACGAGACGGCAGGTCACCATGTCGTTGAGGATGCGGTGCGCGGTCGACGGGTGCAGCTCCGTCCGCTGCGCAAGCTCCTTCAGGCTGACAGGGTCGCTGTGCGCGGCGAGCGCGTCCAGCAGCCGCATCATGCGTTCGATCACCTGGATCGACGTTTTTGAATCCGGGGTGGGTTGGCTCATGTCGGGGGAGAAATCGGTTGACGCGTCAAGCGGTGTTGCAACGATTGTATCTCGTATCGTGAAAAAAGCGAACGCCGTTCGAGGAAATCCTCGTTTCGCGCGGTGCGGGCTTGCGCGCGAGCGGCGTTGGTCTTGCCGGCCAAACGGCGGATAATGAGAGCCGTTTTCTCGAAGGAGCACGTATGCGAGTCGGTTTGTTCGTGACCTGCCTGGTCGATCTGATGCGCCCCGAAATCGGTTTTTCGGCGCTCAAGCTGATTCGCGACGCCGGCTACGAGGTGATCGTGCCGCCCGCGCAGACTTGCTGCGGCCAGCCGGCCTACAACTCGGGCGACCGCGCGCTGGCGCGCGATCTCGCGGAAAAGACATTGCGCGAGTTCGAACAGTTCGACTACGTCGTCGCGCCGTCGGGGTCATGCGGCGGGATGATTCGCGCGCACTACGGCGACCTGTTCCGCGACGACCCCGAGCTGATGGGGCGCTATACGCGGTTCCAGCAGAAAGTCTACGAACTGACCGATTTCCTGGCGAATGTCGCGAAGGTGTCGCTTGCGCCGGGCGAATTCACGGGGCCCGTCACCTATCACGATTCGTGCTCGGGCCTGCGCGAGCTCGGCGTGAAGGCGCAGCCGCGCGCGCTGCTCGCGCAGCGCGGCATCGCGGTTACCGAGATGAAGGACTGCGAGCACTGCTGCGGCTTCGGCGGCACGTTCGCGGTCAAGTACGGCGACATTTCGGCGGCCATCGCGGACGAGAAATGCGCGAACGTGCGCGCGTCGGGTACGGGCGCCGTCGTGCTCGGCGATCTCGGCTGCATGCTGAACATCGAAGGGCGGTTGCGCCGCACCGGCGACCGCGACACGCGCGTGCTGCACGTCGCGCAGGTGCTGGCGGGCGACGTCTGACGCCCGGTTCCGCTCACTTTTCCCCGATACCGCGATGCAAGTTCAATCGATGCATTTCAAGGCGCGCGCCGGCCAGAAGCTGGCCGACCAGCGCCTGCAGCAGAACCTGAAGAAGTTGTCGACGAAGTTCGTGTCCGCGCGCGCCGATGCGATGACCGCGATCGACTTCCCGGCCACGCGCGCCGCGCTGAAGGCTCGCCGCAACCGCGCGCTGGAGAACCTCGACGTGTGGCTCGAGGCGTTCGAGCGCGAGGCGACGCGGCGCGGCACGACGGTGCTGTTCGCCGAAACGACCGCGGACGCCGCGCGGCTCGTGGCCGACATCGCGCGCCGTCACGACGTGAAGAAGGTCATCAAGACCAAGTCGATGGTGTCGGAGGAAATGCGCCTGAACGCGGTGCTCGCGGAGATGGGCGTGCAGTCGATCGAGACGGATCTCGGCGAATACATCCTGCAGATCAACGACAACGAGCCGCCGAGCCACATCATTGCGCCCGTCGTGCACAAGGACAAGGACGAGATCGCCGACCTGTTCGCGCGCACGCACCATCGCGAGCGGCTCACCGAGATTCCGGACATGACGCGCGAGGCGCGCGAGGTGCTGCGCCCGCATTTCATGTCGGCCGACATGGGCGTGACGGGCGGCAACTTCGTGATCGCCGAGACCGGCTCGGTCGCGATCGTGACGAACGAAGGGAACGAGGGGATGTGCACGGTGATGCCGCGCGTGCATGTGGCGGTGACGGGCATCGAGAAGGTGCTGCCGACGCTCGAGGATCTCGCGACCGCGATGCGCCTGCTGCCGCGCTCCGCGACGGGGCAGAAGACGTCGAACTATTTCTCGCTGCTGACCGGGCCGCGAGGCCCGGGCGACGAGGACGGCCCCGAGCACAACTACGTGGTGCTCGTCGACGGCGGCCGCACCGGGCTGATCGGCGGCGAGTTCCAGGAGATGCTGCGCTGCATCCGCTGCGGCGCATGCATGAACCATTGTCCGGTTTATCAGAAGGTCGGTGGCCATGCGTACGGCTGGGTCTATCCGGGGCCGATGGGGTCGGTGCTGACGCCGAGCTACGTCGGGCTCGACCGCGCGCTCGACCTGCCGCAGGCCGCGACGCTCTGCGGGGAATGCGACAGCGTGTGCCCGGCCGGGATTCCGTTGTCGCATCTGTTGCGCACGCTGCGCGAGAAGCAGGTCGAGCGGCACCTGCGGCCGTGGCGCGAGCGGGCGGCGCTCGCCGCATGGGGCTTCGTCGCGCGCCGGCCGATGCTGTACGCGCTGACGACCAAGCTCGCGGTGCGCATCCTCGAACGGCTGGGCGGCAACGGCGGCACGCTGCGGCGCTTGCCGATGATGGGTGGCTGGATGGATACGCGCGACATGCCGACCCCGACCGGGCGCACGTTCCGCGAGCTGTACGCGGCGTCGCAAAGCCACCTCGGCTGACGACTGTTCATCCGGCGACAACAGTGCGTTCGCTATTTGTATATTTATCTCGATAGGTGCGGTCTATAGAATCCTGTCTGTAGTCCCCGGAATTGGGTTTCGGGGTACGAGGTCAAGGAGGTCCGCATCATGAGAAAGACAATATCGATGTACTGGCCGCTGGCAATCGTCGTTCCGCTGGCTGCGGCTGCCTATCTGCATGCGATGGCCGATGCGCCGTCGCGTGGTCCGCTCGCGGTTCACCAGGCATCCGCCGAATTGGCGCGTACGGTGTCGTTCGGGCTGGTCGGCGACGCGGCGAAGCCGCTGCCGGCGGCATCCGGCGACGTCGTGCTCGCCGCGCCGAAGGCGCTGTAAGGCACGGCGCCGTCGCTTTGCGCGGCGGCGCGATTTCGGCCGCCTTTGTATAATGGCGTGCTCTTCTCCCACGCGGTCCGCCGCGGCTTTCCGATAGTGCGATGAACCGCGTTTCGATCTGTTTCGTCTGTCTTGGCAACATCTGCCGTTCGCCCACCGCGGAAGGCGTGATGCGCCACCAGGTCGATGCGGCCGCGCTGGCCGACCGGATCGCGATCGATTCGGCCGGCACCGGCGACTGGCATGTCGGCGAGCCGCCCGATACGCGTGCGCAGGCGGCCGCTCGCGGCCGCGGCTACGATCTGTCGGCGCTGCGCGCACGGCAGGTGAGCGCGGCGGATTTCGAGCGCTTCGACCTGCTGCTCGCGATGGACGAGGCGAATCTCGCGGAGTTGCGCCGCCGTTGTCCGCCGCAGCATCGCGACAAGGTGCGCCTGCTGATGGAATTCGCGCCGGACTCGACCGAAACTGAAGTGGCCGATCCGTATTTCGGCGGCGCACAGGGCTTCGAGCAGGTGCTCGATCAGGTCGAGCGTGCATGCGCGGGCCTGCTGGAGACGCTCCGGGCCCGCACGGCGCGCTGATCGAACGATATTCAGCGGTCTGCGAATACCCTATCAAAGACATGGATACTTGACTAAAATCGTCAAATATTTATACTTGACCAAAATCGTCAAGATTGCAGTCCCCTAGACACCATGAGACTCACCACTAAAGGCCGTTTCGCCGTCACGGCGATGATTGACTTGGCACTGCGCCAGGAGCAGGGCCCGGTGACGCTTGCAGGCATCAGCCAGCGCCAGCGGATTTCGCTCTCGTATCTCGAACAGCTGTTCGGCAAGCTGCGCAGGCATGAAATTGTCGAATCCGTGCGCGGCCCGGGCGGTGGCTACAACCTCGCGCGTCGCGCGCAGGACGTCACCGTTGCCGACATCATCATCGCGGTCGATGAACCGCTCGACGCCACGCAGTGCGGCGGCAAAGGCACGTGCGACGGCTCGAAGCAGCCCGACGGCCATTGCATGACGCACGAGCTGTGGTCGACGCTGAACCAGAAAATGGTCGAATACCTCGATTCGGTGTCGCTGCAGGATCTCGTCGATCAGCAGCGCGCTCGCGAGGGCGCACCCGCGGTGCTGCGCGACCGACGCACGCCGGAGCCCGCCGCGGCGCCGGCCGAGCCGGTGCGCACGATGCCGCTCGGCCCCAATTCGGTGTTCAACATCGCGAGTTCGTGAGCGCGAAGGCGCCGCCATACCCCATAACGCACATAGTCCCTGCACAGAATTCCCGGAGCGACAGATGACCCAAGACACTCTCCACCTGCCCATCTATATGGATTACAGCGCGACGACGCCGGTCGACCCGCGCGTGGTCGACAAGATGGTGCCGTACCTGCGCGAGCAGTTCGGTAACCCGGCGTCGCGCAGCCACGCGTATGGCTGGGATGCGGAGCGTGCGGTCGAGGAAGCGCGCGAGAACGTGGCCGCGCTCGTGAACGCGGATCCGCGCGAGATCATCTGGACGTCCGGCGCTACGGAATCGGACAACCTCGCGATCAAGGGTGCCGCGAACTTCTACAAGGGCAAGGGCAAGCACATCATCACGGTGAAGACCGAGCACAAGGCCGTGCTCGATACCTGCCGCGAGCTCGAGCGCGACGGTTTCGAAGTCACCTACCTCGACGTGAAGGATGATGGCCTGATCGACCTCGACGTGTTCAAGGCCGCGCTGCGCCCGGACACGATCCTCGTGTCGGTGATGCACGTGAACAACGAAATCGGCGTGATCCAGGACATCGAGACGATCGGTGAGATCTGCCGCGAGAAGGGCATCGTGTTCCACGTCGACGCCGCACAGTCGACCGGCAAGGTCGCGATCGACCTCGCGAAGCTGAAGGTCGACCTGATGTCGTTCTCGGCGCACAAGACCTACGGCCCGAAGGGCATCGGCGCGCTGTACGTGCGCCGCAAGCCGCGTGTGCGCATCGAAGCGCAGATGCACGGCGGCGGCCACGAGCGCGGCATGCGTTCGGGCACGCTGGCGACGCACCAGATCGTCGGCATGGGCGAAGCGTTCCGCATCGCACGCGAAGAAATGGCGACGGAAAACGAGCGCGTCCGCATGCTGCGCGACAAGCTGCTGCGCGGCCTGTCGCAAATCGAGGAAACGTACGTGAACGGCGACATGGAGCGCCGTGTCCCGCACAACCTCAACATCAGTTTCAACTTCGTCGAAGGCGAGTCGCTGATCATGGCGATCAAGGACGTCGCGGTGTCGTCGGGCTCCGCATGCACGTCGGCGTCGCTGGAGCCGTCGTACGTGCTGCGTGCGCTCGGCCGCAACGACGAGCTGGCACACAGCTCGATCCGCTTCACGGTCGGTCGCTTCACGACGGAGCAGGAAGTCGATTTCGTGATCAACCTGCTGAACAGCAAGATCGCGAAGTTGCGCGAACTGTCGCCGCTCTGGGAAATGCACCAGGATGGCATCGATCTGTCGACGATCGAATGGGCCGCACACTGAGCGCCGGATTGAACATACCCGCGGGCGGATTCGCGCACGCAGACGTAACGAGTCAAGGAGTCTGAGTCATGTCTTACAGCAACAAGGTTCTGGATCACTACGAAAACCCGCGCAACGTCGGTTCGTTCGCGAAGGACGACGACACGGTCGGCACGGGCATGGTCGGCGCGCCGGCCTGCGGCGACGTGATGAAGCTGCAGATCCGCGTCGGCGCGGACGGCGTGATCGAAGACGCGAAGTTCAAGACCTACGGTTGCGGTTCGGCGATCGCATCGAGCTCGCTCGTCACCGAATGGGTGAAGGGCAAGACGCTCGACGAAGCACTGTCGATCAAGAACACGCAGATCGCAGAAGAACTCGCGCTGCCGCCGGTGAAGATTCACTGCTCGATCCTCGCGGAAGACGCGATCAAGGCAGCCGTGGCTGACTACAAGAAGCGTCACGACACCAAGGAAGGCGATCAGGCAGCAGCCTGAGCGGCATCGAGCAGCTTGAGAAGGACCGCGGCGAGCCCCGGGTGGCGTGCCGCGGCAAGGACATCATGGCAATTACACTGACCGAAAAAGCAGCACAGCACGTCCAGAAATACCTCGTCCGTCGCGGCAAGGGTGTGGGCCTGCGGCTTGGCGTTCGCACGACCGGGTGCTCGGGGCTCGCGTACAAGCTCGAGTATGTCGACGAGCTGGCTCCCGAGGATCAGGTGTTCGAGAGCCATGGCGTGAAGGTGATCGTCGATCCGAAGAGCCTGGCCTACATCGACGGCACCGAGCTCGATTTCGCACGCGAAGGCCTGAACGAAGGGTTCAAGTTCAACAACCCGAACGTGAAGGACGAGTGCGGCTGCGGCGAATCGTTCCGCGTGTGACCACGCGGATCTCCGCGCGATGCGGGCAAGAGGCGGCACGGGCCGCCTTTTTAATGTGCGGCGTTTGCCGCGCGACGAACCGGAATTGAACGCGACGATGGTCTCGCTGAAAGACAGCCACTTCGACCTGTTTCACCTGCCGGCGCAATTCGCGCTCGACGAGACGGTGCTCGACGCCGCCTATCGGACGGTGCAGACGCAGGTGCATCCGGACCGCTTCGCGGCGGCCGGCGATGCGCAGAAGCGCATCGCGATGCAATGGGCAACC
This sequence comes from Burkholderia sp. AU30198, assembly GCF_020419825.1. Lineage (NCBI taxonomy): Bacteria > Pseudomonadati > Pseudomonadota > Betaproteobacteria > Burkholderiales > Burkholderiaceae > Burkholderia > Burkholderia sp. AU30198. Next base: position 102,270 of record NZ_JAIZSA010000020.1, read on the forward strand.
CGCGCGAACGAGGCGTACCGCACGCTGCGCGATCCGCTGAAGCGCGCGTCGTATCTGCTGTCGCTGCGCGGCGTCGACATCGGTGCGGAAAACAACACCGCGATGGAGCCGGCGTTCCTGATGCAGCAGATGGAGTGGCGCGAGGGCATCGAGGATGCCGCGGCCGCCCGCAACGTCGACGCGCTCGACGCGCTGCTCGCCGAGTTGCGCGAAGAGCGGCGCGTGCGGGTGGAGCGCCTCGGCACGCTGCTCGACAGCGGCGCCGATCAGGCGGCCGCCGAAGCCGTGCGCCAGCTGATGTTCATCGAACGGGTCGCGTCGGAAGTGGGCGCGCAGATCGAGCGCCTCGAAACTTAACCGCGTGCCTTGCGGCACGCGCAGCAAACGGGCCGAGCGCCCGAACGAACCAAGATGGCTTTACTGCAAATTTCCGAACCGGGCATGGCGCCGGCGCCGCATCAGCGGCGACTCGCCGTCGGGATCGATCTCGGCACGACGAACTCGCTCGTCGCGGCCGTACGCAACAGCGTGCCCGAAGTCCTGCCGGACGAAGCGGGGCGCGTGCTGCTGCCGTCGGTGGTCCGCTATCTCGAGAAGGGCGGCCGCCGCATCGGTCACGAGGCGAAAGAGCAGGCCGCGACCGATCCGCGCAACACGATCGTGTCGGTGAAGCGCTTCATGGGCCGCGGCAAGGCCGAAGTCGAAGGCGCGGCGAACGCACCGTACGAATTCGTCGATGCGCCGGGCATGGTGCAGATCCGTACGATTGACGGCGTGAAGAGCCCGGTCGAAGTGTCGGCCGAGATTCTCGCGACGCTGCGCTATCGCGCGGAAGATTCGCTTGGCGATGACCTGGTCGGCGCGGTGATCACGGTGCCCGCGTATTTCGACGAAGCACAGCGCCAGGCGACCAAGGATGCCGCGCGCCTCGCGGGCCTCAACGTGCTGCGCCTGCTGAACGAACCGACCGCCGCGGCGATTGCCTATGGTCTCGACAACGGGGCCGAAGGCCTCTACGCGGTGTACGACCTCGGCGGCGGCACGTTCGACCTGTCGATCCTGAAGCTGACGAAGGGCGTGTTCGAAGTGCTGGCCGCAGGCGGCGATTCCGCGCTCGGCGGCGACGATTTCGACCATGCACTGTTCGGTCATGTGCTCGCGCAGGCCGGCATCGACGCGAAGACGCTCGCGCCCGAGGACGTGCGTCTGCTGCTCGACCGTGTGCGCGTGCTGAAGGAAGCGCTGTCGTCCGCGCCGCAGGCGTCGCTCGACGTCACGCTGTCGGGTGGCGCGCACCTCGTGCAGACGATCTCGCACGACACGTTCGCGTCGCTCGTCGAGCCGCTCGTGCAGCGCACGCTCACGCCGACCCGCAAGGCGCTGCGCGACGCGCAGGTCACGCCGGCCGACATCAAGGGCGTCGTGCTCGTTGGCGGCGCGACGCGCATGCCGGTGATCCGCGACGCGGTCGCGAAATATTTCGGCCAGCCGCCGCTCGTGAACCTCGATCCGGACCAGGTCGTCGCGCTCGGCGCGGCGATCCAGGCCGACCTGCTCGCAGGCAATCGCGGCACCGGCGACGACTGGCTGCTGCTCGACGTGATCCCGCTGTCGCTCGGTGTCGAGACGATGGGCGGCCTCGTCGAGAAGATCATTCCGCGCAACTCGACGATTCCGATCGCGCGCGCGCAGGAATTCACGACCTTCAAGGACGGCCAGACCGCGATGGCGATCCACGTCGTGCAGGGCGAGCGCGAGCTCGTCGCCGACTGCCGGTCGCTCGCGCGTTTCGAGCTGCGCGGCATTCCGCCGATGACGGCAGGCGCCGCACGCATTCGCGTGACCTACCAGGTCGACGCGGACGGCCTGCTGTCGGTGTTCGCCCGCGAGCAGTTGTCGGGCGTCGAGGCATCGGTCGTCGTGAAGCCGTCGTACGGTCTTGCCGACGACGACATCGCGAAGATGCTCGAGGACAGCTTCAAGACCGCCGAAATCGACATGCGCGCTCGCGCGCTGCGCGAAGCGCAGGTCGAGGCCGAGCGGATGCTCGAGGCGACGCAGGCTGCGCTGGCGGCCGACGGCGAACTGCTCGACGCGGACGAACGCACGCAAGTCGACACGCTGGCCGCGGCGCTGCGCGCGGTGGCGCAAGGCGACGATACGAGCGCGATCGAAGCGGCGACCAAGGCGCTGGCCGACGGCACCGACGAATTCGCGGCGCGCCGGATGGACAAGAGCATCAAGCGCGCGCTGTCGGGCCGCCGGCTCGACGAGCTCTGAACTCACGCACTGCGCATCGGCCGGCGACGGCCCGCGCGATAATGAACCGTGCGGCGCCTGGCGCCGCACCCTGACTGACGGAACGGACATGCCTCAACTGGTAGTGCTGCCTCACGTCGAACTGTGCCCGGATGGCGCGGTGATCGACGCGACGCCCGGCAAGAGTATCTGCGACAACCTGCTCGAACACGGGATCGAGATCGAGCATGCATGCGAGAAGTCGTGCGCGTGCACGACGTGCCACGTGGTGATCCGCGAAGGCTTCAACGATCTGACGCCGTCCGAAGAGGACGAAGACGATCTGCTGGACAAGGCGTGGGGCCTCGAGCCGACGTCGCGCCTGTCGTGCCAGGCGCTCGTGAAGGAAGATTCGGACTTGGTGGTCGAGATTCCGAAGTACTCGATCAACCACGCGAAGGAAAACCACTGACAGGAACCGGAGGCAGGCGATGAAATGGACCGATTCGCGTGAACTAGCCATTGCGCTGGCGGACAAGTACCCGGACATCGACCCGCAGCGGATCAACTTCGTCGACCTGCGCCAGTGGGTGCTGGAGCTCGACGACTTCGACGACGATCCGAAGCATTCCGGTGAGAAGATCCTCGAAGCGATCCAGGCGCACTGGATCGACGAATCGGACTTCGACGACGAAGACTGAACCCGGCGTGCGCCGCAACGGCGCAGACGGTCGGCAATAAAAAACGGCTCGTGAGCAATCGCTCACGAGCCGTTTTCATTTTCAGGCCGATTCCCTGCGCACATTACGCGGGCAGGGGATCACGCGATCACGCGCCGACCAGCGACCCGTTCTCGATCCGCACGCGCTGGCCCTGGCCGAACGGCGGCTGCTGGTTGTGGTACGTGAACGTGCGCGTCGCGCCGCTCTCCATCTGCACTTGCACCTGGTAGTCGGTTTCCGCGCGCACCTGCTTTTCGACCTGGTTGCCGGCCAGGCCGCCACCCAGTGCGCCGATGATCGTCATCGCGGTGCGGCCGTTGCCGTGACCGAACTGGTTGCCCAACAGGCCGCCCGCCGCGGCGCCGCCGACCGCACCGATGCCCGAGCTCTGGCCGGGTGTGCGGACCGGGGTGATCGCGACGACCGTACCGCAGCTCTGGCAGTAGGTCTGCGCGGGTGCCGACGGTTGCTGCGCGTATTGCGGCGGTTGCGGTGCCGTGGTGTGACGGCGGTGCGGCGCAGCCGGACGCGGCGCGGGTTTCGGCTCGGCCTGCGCGACGGCGGCCTTCTGCTGTGCTGCAGCCTGTTCGGCTGCCTGCTGCTGGGCCTGCGCGGCGAGCGCGGCGCTGGCGGCCGCGGCCGTATCGACGGCCGGCTGCGATGCGATCAGCGCGGCCTGGGTCTGGCCGTTCTGCTCGTTGCTGCTACTGGCCTTCGGGAACACGCCCGTGATCGCTGCCGTGGCCGCGAGGCTGGCGACGATGACGGCGCCGGCGGCGGTGGCGATGAGCGGGTGGAGGCGTTGCTTTTGCGGCGTGGTCTGATTCTGGTTGTCCATTTTTTTCTCCGATGTCGATCCGGATCGGCACATCGGTGCCGGGCCGGACCCCACGCCCGGGAGCGAGCAGACTTGGCGTTCCTGCGCCTCGTTCTGGTCCCGTGGTCATGCGTGGTGACGCAACAGGAGTGTCATCCACCGGCGCGCGGCGCACCGTATCAAGGTGTAACGAATTGCAGCGGGGCACAGGCGGTCGTTACCGGGAAAACCCGAAGAAGGCCGTTGCGACGAGGGGATAAAACGGGGGAGGATCGAAAGCCGGCGGACGCCGGCTGGCGGGATTTACGCGTCGTTACAAAGCTGACGCGTGCGCGCCGCGGGGCGCGGCGCACACGCGGGCGCAGCGATCAGTCTTCGCGGCGCAGATGCGGGAACAGCAGCACGTCGCGGATCGTCGGGCTGTTGGTCAGCAGCATCACGAGACGGTCGATACCGATCCCGCAGCCGCCGGTCGGAGGCATCCCGTATTCGAGCGCGCGGATGTAGTCGGCGTCGAAGAACATCGCTTCCTCGTCGCCTGCATCCTTCTGTTCGACCTGCTTCTTGAAGCGCGCGGCCTGATCTTCCGGATCGTTCAGCTCCGAGAAGCCGTTCGCGATTTCGCGGCCGGTCATGAACAGCTCGAAACGCTCGGTGATGCCCGGCACCGTATCCGATGCGCGTGCGAGCGGCGACACCTCGACCGGGTAGTCGATGATGAAGGTCGGCTCCCACAGCTGCGCTTCGGCCGTTTCCTCGAACAGCGCGAGCTGCAGCGCGCCGATACCCGCGTTCAGGAACGCCGGCTGCGACACGTCGACGCCGAAGCGCTTCAGTTCGGTGCGCAGGAACGCGTCGTCCGACAGCTGGCCGGCGGTGTAGTCCGGTGCGTACTTCTGGATCGCCTGCGTGATCGTCAGGCGGTGGAACGGCTTCGCGAGGTCGAGCTCGCGGCCCTGGTACTGGATCGTCGCGGTGCCGAGCGCATCGATCGCCGCCTGGCGGATCAGTTGCTCGGTGAAGTCCATCAGCCAGCGATAGTCGGTGTACGCGGCGTAGAACTCCATCATCGTGAATTCCGGGTTGTGACGCGGCGACACGCCTTCATTCCGGAAGTTGCGGTTGATCTCGAACACGCGTTCGAAGCCGCCGACGATCAGGCGCTTCAGGTACAGTTCCGGCGCGATGCGCAGGAACATCTGCATGTCGAGCGCATTGTGATGCGTGACGAACGGCTTCGCGGCCGCGCCGCCCGGGATCGGGTGCAGCATCGGCGTCTCGACTTCCATGAAGTCGGCGTTGTCCATGAAATTGCGGATCGACGCGATCGTCTTGGTGCGGGCGCGGAACGTGTCGCGCGTTTCCGGCGTGACGATCAGGTCGACGTAGCGCTGGCGGTAGCGCATTTCCTGGTCCGACAGGCCGTGGAACTTGTCCGGCAGCGGGCGCAGCGCCTTCGACAGCAGGCGCAGCTCCTTGCACTGGACCGACAGCTCGCCCTTGTTGGTGCGGAACAGCACGCCGCGCGCGGCGACGATGTCGCCGAGGTCCCACTTCTTGAATGCGTCGTAGGTTTCCGCGCCGACGTCGTTCGGCGTCACGAAGAACTGGATCTGGCCCGAACCGTCCTGCACCGTCGCGAAGCTCGCTTTGCCCATCACGCGCTTGAGCATCATGCGGCCGGCCACGGCCACCTCGACCTGCTTCTCTTCGAGGGCCGCCTTGTCCGAGTCGGCGAAATCCGATTGCAGATCGGCTGCGTGATGCGTCGGGCGGAAATCGTTCGGGTAGGCGACGCCTTGCTCGCGCAGGGCGTGCAGCTTCTCGCGGCGCTCGGCGATGATCTGGTTTTCGTCCGCGGTGACGGCGGGCTGCGTTTGGGTCGGTTCGGTCATGATGGTCGGAATTCGGAGTGGTGCGGCAACGCAAACGGGAAGGGCAAGGGGGCGCGACCCGGCAGGGCCGCGCCGCGGCGCTTACACGCCCTGTTTGAGGCTCGCGCTGATGAAGTCGTCGAGGTCGCCGTCGAGGACGGCCCGCGTGTTGCTCATTTCGACGTTCGTGCGCAGATCCTTCACGCGGCTCTGGTCGAGCACGTACGAACGGATCTGGTGGCCCCAGCCCACATCGGTCTTGCTCGATTCGAGCTTGTCCTGTTCGGCCTGGCGCTTGCGCATTTCAACTTCGTACAGGCGCGACTTCAGCATCGCCATCGCTTCGGCGCGGTTGCGGTGCTGCGAGCGGTCGTTCTGGCACTGCACGACGATACCGGTCGGCATGTGCGTGATCCGCACCGCGGAGTCGGTCTTGTTGATGTGCTGACCACCCGCGCCCGATGCGCGGTACGTGTCGATGCGCAGGTCGGCCGGGTTGATCTCGACTTCGATCGAGTCGTCGATTTCCGGATAGACGAACACCGACGAGAACGACGTGTGGCGGCCGCCCGACGAGTCGAACGGCGACTTGCGCACGAGGCGGTGGATGCCCGTTTCGGTGCGCAGGAAGCCGTATGCGTATTCGCCCGTGACCTTGACCGTCGCGTTCTTGATACCGGCGACGTCGCCGTCGGAATCTTCGAGCACCTCGGCCTTGAAGCCCTTGCGTTCGCAGTAGCGCAGGTACTGGCGCAGCAGCATCGACGCCCAGTCGCACGCCTCGGTGCCGCCGGCGCCGGCCTGGATGTCGATGAAGCAGTTGTTCGGGTCGGCCGGGTTCGAGAACATCCGGCGGAACTCGATGTCGCCGACGCGTGCCTCGAGCTTCGCAGCGTCTTCTTCCGACGCGACGAGCGTGTCCTCGTCGCCTTCCTCGCGGGCCAGCTCGAACAGGTCGAGCGCGTCGCGCAGGTCGCTATCGAGCACGGTGAGCGTCGTGACGACGCCTTCGAGCAGCTTTTTCTCGCGACCGAGCGCCTGGGCGTTCTTCGAATCGTTCCAGACGTTCGGGTCTTCGAGTTCCTTGTTGACTTCGGTCAGACGCGCAGCTTTGGCGTCGTAGTCAAAGATACCCCCGGAGCTCGCCCGCGCGGTTGCGCAGGTCGAGCAGGGAGCTTTCGATCGCGTTGAGACGTTCCGCTTCCATGATCGTTCGCTTTTCTTGCTTCGTAAAAAAGCGGAATTATAGCCGATCGGCGGGGTTGCCCGGTGACGCAAACGGTGCTCGCACCCGCGCCGCGGCCCCGTCCGGCGCGGCGTGCATGCAGCGGCGGGCAGTGCGGGCCGGGCGGCCCGCGCTCAGCCGGCCGCGTGTTCGACGATCAACTGGACGCGCGTGACGCCGTTCCAGGTGTCGGCGACGAGGCGGTATGCGACCAGCGCGCTCTCCGGCAGCGGCTCCGTGTGGTTGAACCAGATCGCGCTGAAGCGCTGGCGGCCGCGTGCAAGCTGCAGCTTCAGGTGTTTTTCCTTCACGAGCGACTGCGACACGACGTCGAATTCGCCCGAGAAAAGCGGGGCCGGAAACCCCTGCCCCCAGACGGCCTCGTCGAGCAGCCCGACGAACTGCGGCGTGAAGTACGCGTCCTCGAGTTCGCCGTCGGTTTCGATCACGCGGGCGAGCGCGTCGTCGGACAGCCATTCGCGCGCGACGGCCTCGAACGCGGCCGCGAAGCGCGGCACGTTCTCGGTGTCGAGCGTGAGGCCGGCCGCCATCGCGTGGCCACCGAACGCGACGATCAGGTCCGGTTCGCGTTTCGACACGAGATCGAGCGCGTCGCGCAGGTGGAAGCCGGCGATCGACCGGCCTGATCCCTTGACCCGCTTGCCTTCGTCGTCCGCGTGCGCGAACGTGAACGACGGGCGGTGGAATTTTTCCTTGAGCCGGCCGGCGACGATTCCGATCACGCCCTGGTGCCACTCGGGGTTGAAGAGGGTGATCGTGCACGCGTCGGCCGGATCGACGTCGGCGAGATCGGCGAGCGCCTGCTGCTGCATGCCGGCCTCGATCTCGCGGCGCTCGCGGTTCATCACGTCGAGCTGCTGCGCGAGATCCCACGCGCGGCCGATGTCGTCGGTGATCAGGCACTCGATACCGAGCGACATGTCGGAGAGCCGCCCGGCGGCGTTCAGGCGAGGGCCGAGGCCGAAGCCGAGGTCGAAGCCCGACGCGGTGCGCGCTTCGCGCGCGGCGGCGCGGAACAGCGCGGCGATGCCGGGCTGCATGCGGCCGTTGCGGATGCGCTGCAGCCCCTGCGCGACGAGCACGCGGTTGTTGCCGTCGAGCCGCACGACGTCGGCGACGGTGCCGAGCGCGACGAGGTCGAGCAGGCCGTCGAGGCGCGGCTCGGCTTCCTTGCTCGCGAAGGCACCGCGGCGGCGCAGCTCGGCACGCAGTGCGAGCAGCACGTAGAACATCACGCCGACGCCCGCGAGGTGTTTGCTCGGGAACACGCAGCCGGGCTGGTTCGGGTTGACGATCGCGCGCGCGGCGGGCAGCGCGTCGCCGGGCAGGTGGTGGTCGGTCACGAGCACGTCGATGCCGCGCGCGTTCGCGGCTTCGACGCCCGCCACGCTTGCGATCCCGTTGTCGACGGTGATCAGCAGGTCGGGCTTGCGCGCGGCCGCGAGTTCGACGATCTCGGGCGTGAGGCCGTAGCCGTATTCGAAACGGTTCGGCACCAGGTAGTCGATCTGCGCGCCGAACATCCGCAGGCCGCGCACCGCGACCGCGCAGGCGGTCGCGCCGTCGCAGTCGTAGTCGGCGACGACCAGCAGGCGGCGCTTGTCGGCGATCGCGTCGGCGAGCAGCGACGCCGCGTCGGCGCAGCCTTTCAGCTCGGTGGGCGGGACGAGGCGGGCCAGCGCGGTCTCGATGTCGGCGGGGGACTGCACGCCGCGCGACGCGTACAGGCGCGCAAGGACGGGGTGCAGGCCGTGGCGCGCGAGCACTTCGGCGTCGGCGGGCGCGACGGGGCGGGTAACGATCCGGGTCATACGGGGTCTGCTTGTTATTCGAACAGGGAGGCCAGCGCGCGGCGGCGCCAGAATTTGCGCAGGTCGCCGCGCGTCGCGTGCAGCGTGACGGAACTCGTGTCGCCGCACAGCGTGAAATCGACGCTCACGAGCTCGCCGTTCTGCAGCGCGGCGAGGGCCGGCGCGAACCAGTCGCGCTCGAGCGCGGCGAGTCCGTCGTGCCAGCGCGCCCAGTCCTGCTCGATGAACGGGGTGGTCAGCGCGGGCAGTTCGACGAGCGTCGCACCGTCGGCGGCGGGCAGCGTGCCGAACGCGGCCGGCGGCGCACCGGCGTCGGCTTGCGCGGCGCGCGCGAGGCCGAGCGCCGAGGGCGACGCGGACAGCACACGCGCGAACGGCTTGCCGACCGGCTTCAGCGTGCCCTGCGCATGGAACCAGATCGAATTGACGGCTGGCAGGCCACGCGCCTCGCGGGCTTCGTTGACCGGATGCTGGAACCACGCCATCTGCACTTCGTTCTGCAGCTTCATCCACATCCGCGAGCGTTCGCCCGTATGCGCCTCGTGCGGCAGCCAGATCTCGATGTTGCGGCCGCTCGCGCGTAGCGGCGCGGCGCCGGCGAGGCGGGCGAGCTGCTCGCTCGACAGATACCAGCGTGACGGGTTCGGCGCCTCGAGCCGGACGCCGAGCTCCTCGATCAGCGGCCGCGCAACCGCGAGCAGCGCGGCTGCGTCGCCTTCGTCGAGCGCGAGGGCCGCGGGATCGACGAGCACCAGGTGATCGTGCGCGATTTCGACGTGGACGGGCTCGACGCAGGCCCACGCGTGCGCGCCGGGGTCGCCGCCGTCTGCCAGCAGCATGTAGGGCGCGAGCGGCGCCTCGTCCGCGGCGTTGCCCTGGGTTGCGCCGAACTGGCGGGCCAGCCAGCGCTCGTGCGGCAGCGTACGCTGGAAGTCTTCACCCGCCACGCGCTCGACGAGGCTGGCGCGGGCGAGCAACTTTTCGAGCGCGGGGCTGTCCAGCGTGTGCAGGGACGAGGCCGCATCGGCCGCCGACGGCAGCGCGAACGGAACGAGAAAATGGAGGCGTCGGTCGTGCATGATGGTGCGCATTGTATGGCAAACTGCGCGCGTGATCGGGCCGGCTGACGGCCCGCTCGCGTCCGGCGGCCGTTTTTCGACCGTGCCCGGGCCGGTGGCCGCCACCGGGCGGCGGTCCGGCCGCGGGGCGCCTCCCCGCCGTAACCAGCAGAAAGGATTCGCTTGAAACTTCCGTACGAATGGCAGATCGGCTGGCGCTATACGCGCGCCGGCAAACGCACGACCGGTAACGGCTTCATTTCCTTCATCGCGCTCGTGTCGATGCTCGGGATCGCGCTCGGCGTCGCGGCGCTGATCGTCGTGCTGTCGGTGATGAACGGCTTCCAGAAGGAAGTGCGCGACCGCATGCTGTCGGTGCTCGCGCACGTCGAGGTGTTCTCGCCGACGGGCTCGATGCCCGACTGGCAACTGACCGCACAGGAAGCGCGCCGCAATCCGTCGGTGATCGGCGCGGCGCCGTACGTCGACGCGCAGGCGCTGCTCACCCGCCAGGACGCGGTGAGCGGCGTGATGCTGCGCGGCGTCGAGCCGACGCTCGAGCCGCAGGTGTCGGACATCGGCAAGGACATGAAGGCGGGCCAGCTCGGCGCGCTCGTGCCGGGCCAGTTCGGCATCGTGCTCGGCGATGCGCTCGCCGGCAACCTCGGCGTGACGGTCGGCGACAAGGTCACGCTGGTCGCGCCGGAAGGGTCGATCACGCCGGCCGGCATGATGCCGCGGCTGAAGCAGTTCACGGTCGTCGGCGTGTTCGAGTCCGGGCACTACGAATACGACAGCACGCTCGCGATGATCAACATCCGCGACGCCGAGGCGCTGTTCCGGATGGCCGCGCCGACCGGCGTGCGGCTGCGGCTGAAGGACATGCAGAAGGCGCCGGACGTGGCGGTCGAGCTGTCGCATACGCTGTCGGGCAGCCTGTACATCCGCGACTGGACCCAGCAGAACAAGACGTGGTTCTCGGCCGTGCAGATCGAGAAGCGGATGATGTTCATCATCCTCACGCTGATCATCGCGGTGGCCGCGTTCAACCTCGTGTCGTCGCTCGTGATGACGGTGACCAACAAGCAGGCCGACATCGCGATCCTGCGCACGCTCGGCGCGCAGCCGGGGTCGATCATGAAGATCTTCGTCGTGCAGGGCGTGACGATCGGCTTCGTCGGCACGGCGTCGGGCGTCGCGCTCGGCTGCCTGATCGCGTGGAGCATCCCGTGGCTGATCCCGATGATCGAGCATCTATTCGGCGTGCAGTTCCTGCCGCCGTCCGTGTACTTCATCAGCGAGCTGCCGTCCGAACTCGTCGCGAGCGACGTGATCCGGATCGGGCTGATCGCATTCGCGCTGTCGGCGATCGCGACGCTCTATCCGAGCTGGCGCGGGGCGAAGGTGAAGCCGGCGGAGGCGCTCCGCTATGAATGATCGCGCGACCGCATTCGCGGATTCACGACAACACAACAAACAGGATTCGGCAGGTATGCAGGATTACGTGCTTCAGGCGCGCGGGGTCACGAAGGCGTTCGTGCAGGGCGGCTTCAACGTGCAGGTGCTCAACAATACCGAGCTGACGGTGCGGCGCGGCGAGAAGCTTGCGGTCGTCGGTGCGTCGGGTTCCGGCAAGAGCACGCTGCTGCACGTGCTCGGTGGGCTCGACGAGCCGAGCGCGGGCGAGGTGTCGCTGCTCGGCAAGCCGTTCACGCAACTCGCCGAGCGCGAGCGCAACGAACTGCGCAACCGCGCGCTCGGCTTCGTCTACCAGTTCCATCACCTGCTGCCCGAGTTCACCGCGCTCGACAACGTCGCGATGCCGCTGCGCATTCGGCGGATGACGACCGAGGACGCGCGCGAGCAGGCCCAGACGATGCTCGAGCGTGTCGGTCTCGGCCCGCGTGCGAAGCACCGTCCGGGCGAGCTGTCGGGCGGCGAGCGGCAGCGCGTCGCGATCGCGCGTGCGCTGGTCACGAAGCCCGCGTGCGTGCTCGCCGACGAGCCGACCGGCAACCTCGACGGCACGACGGCCGATACGGTGTTCAACCTGATGCTGGAACTGTCCGAGACGCTCGAAACGAGCTTCGTGATCGTCACGCACGATCCCGATCTCGCCGCGCGCTGCGACCGCATCATGCGGCTGCGCGACGGCGTGCTGCACGAGGAGCCGGCGCTGCCGGTGTAAGAAGCGAACGCGCGTGGCCGGCTGCCGGATGGGTTCCGGTGCGGCGCCAGCGCGCAGGACATGCCGCCATGTGGATCGACACGCACTGCCATCTCGATGCCGCCGAGTTCGACGCCGACCGCGACGCGGTCGCGCACGCGGCGCGCGCGGCCGGCGTGTCGCGCATCGTGATCCCGAGCGTCGGGCGCGACAACTTCACGACGGTGCGCGAGCTCGCGCAACGCACGCCGGGCGCGGTCTATGCGCTCGGCATCCATCCGATGTATACGCCACGCGCCCGTGACGAGGATCTCGACCTGCTGCGCATGGAGATCGAGGCGAGCCTCGACGATCCGCGCTTCGTCGCAATCGGCGAGATCGGCCTCGACTATTTCGTGCCGGGGCTCGACGAAGACCGGCAGCAGTTCTTCTACCAGGGGCAACTGAAGCTCGCGCACGAATTCGACCTGCCCGTGCTGTGCCACGTGCGCAAGTCGCAGGATCGCGTGCTGGCCGGATTGCGCCGGTTCGGCGTACGGCGCGGCATCGCGCATGCGTTCAACGGCAGCTTCCAGCAGGCCGAAGCGTATCTCGCGCAAGGGCTGCATCTCGGCTTCGGCGGCAACGTAACCTTCTCGCGCGCGCTGCAGATTCGCCGGCTCGCCACGGAGTTGCCGCTCGATGCGATCGTCGTCGAGACGGACGCACCCGACATCGCGCCCGAATGGGCGTACAAATCCCGCAACACGCCCGACCAGGTGCCGCGCATCGGCGACGTGCTCGCCGAACTGCGCGGGCTCGACGCCGGCGCAGTGTCCCTATGCACTTCGGCTAACGCGCTCGCCGCGCTGCCGCGACTCGCACTTTCGTCCGCATAATCGTTGCCGGAAGGCGCCGCATTCGCAATGGCGGCGCCGGGTCGACGAGGAGGGGCGATGCGCGTGTGGTGGATCGCGTTCGCGCTCGGTGTGGTCGTACTGCAGCGGCAGGCGGCGCTGCCGGGTGCGCTCGCATGGACGATCGGTGTGGCCGTGCTCGCGGGCTGCGCAGTGCCGGGCGTGTGGTGTATGCGTCGCCAGCGTACGCGTAGGACCGCCATGTTCGGATGGATGCTGTGTGCGCTCGCGGCCTGCGATGCAGGGTTCGGCTACGCGGCCGCGCGGGCCGAATGGCGGCTGCGCGACAGCCTGCCCGTCGAATGGGAAGGGCGCGACATCGTCGTGACCGGCGTGATTCGCGGGCTGCCCGTGGTCGACGAGACAGGCGCGCGGCTGCTGTTCGCGGTCGAGTCGAACGATGCGGGGCTGGCCCGTTTCCCGCCGCTGATCCGGCTGTCGTGGCGCGCGTATGGCGCACCGGCGGCACGCGATCCACTTCCCGATCTGCGCGCCGCGCAGCGCTGGCGTTTCGTCGTGCGCCTGAAGCGCCCGCATGCGGAAGCCAATCCTGGTGTGCGCGACAGCGAGGCGGCGTGGCTCGCCGCAGGCATTCGCGCGATCGGTTATGTCAGCGCACCCCGGCGGGCGGCATTGCTCGATGCGCGCGCATCGGGATGGCGTGCATCAATCGATCGGCTGCGCGACGCGCTGCGCGCGCGTATCGGCGAGACGCTCGGCGGTGACGCCGGCCATCGCGGCATCGTCGCCGCGCTCGCGATCGGCGACCAGTCGGGCATCGGCGACGACGACTGGCACGTGCTGCGCAGCACGGGAACGAGCCACCTGGTCGCGATCTCCGGCCTGCATGTCGGGCTCGTCGGCGCGATCGCAGGCGGGCTCGTGTCGATGGTCTGGCGCCGCCTGCGCTGGCGCGCCCGGGCCGCAACGCTCGTGTTTCCGGCACCGTACGCGGCCGCGCTCGCCGCGCTGGCCGCCGCAGCCGGCTATGCGGCGCTCGCCGGCTTCAACGTGCCGGCGCAGCGCGCGTGGTGGATGATCGCGGCCGGCGGCATTGCTTACCTGGCCGGGCGCAGCGTACCGACTTCCGCGGTGCTGTGCGCGGCCCTCGGTGGCGTACTGCTGGCCGATCCGTGGGCCGTGCTGTCGGCCGGGTTCTGGCTGTCGTTCGGGGCGGTCGCCGTGATCCTGCTGGCCGTCGCCGGCTGGCGCGCAGCGCGCGAGGCCGATGCGGAAAGCGAGGAGGGCGACGGCACGGCCGGCTTGTCGAGCCAGTTGCGCGCGTGGTGTGGGCGCGCCGGGCGCCGTATCGCCGAGGCCACACGCGTGCAGTACGCGGTGACGATCGGTCTTGCACCGCTCACGGCTGCATGGTTCGCGCAGATATCGCTGTCGGGCCCTTTCGGCAATGCATTCGCGATTCCGTGGGTCAGTTCGGTCGTGACGCCGGTCGTGCTGGCCGGCATCGCGCTGCCCGCGCCGCTCGATGCGTATGCGTTCCGGCTTGCGCACGCGGCGCTCGAACCGATGATGACGCTGCTCGGACATCTCGCCGACTGGCCGGCGGGCGTGTTCTGGCTGCGCATGCCCGACTGGCCGGTGCTGACGCTGGCCTGCGTGGGCGTTGCATGGGCGTTGCATGGGCGCTGATGCCGCGCGGCTGGCCGTTGCGCTGGGCGGCCCCGCTCACATGGCTGCCGCTCGTCGCGCCGGCAGCCGATGCGCCGCCGCCGGGCGGTTTCCGGCTGACCGTGCTCGACGTCGGGCAGGGCGCGTCGGTGCTGGTGGAGACCGCGCGGCGCACCTTGCTGTTCGATGCGGGGCCGGGCGCCGAGTCGACCCACGCCGGCGCGCGGATCGTTGCGCCGGCGTTGCGTGCTCGCGGCATCACGGTGATCGATTCGTTCGTGCTCAGTCACGCGGATGCCGATCACGCGGGCGGTGCCCCGGCCGTTTATGCGGCCGCTGATGTACGCCAGTTGCTGGCCGGCATTGCGCCGAACAGCCGGCTGTGGCGCGATGCGGCCGCCGCAGGCGTCGCCGACCGGCTGCCGTGCGCGGCCGGGCAACGCTGGGCCTGGGATGGTGTCACGTTCACGATGCTGTGGCCGCAGGGCGGCCCGGGCGCGGGCTCGTCGAACGGGCAGTCGTGTGTGCTGCGCATCGACGCGGGCGATACGTCGGCGCTGTTGACGGGCGACGTCGAAGCGCCCGGCGAACGCCGGCTCGTGGACACCGCGCGCGACGCGCTGGCCGCGCAGATCCTGGTCGTTCCGCACCACGGCAGCCGCACGTCGTCGGTCGAGCCTTTCCTCGATTCGGTCGGGCCGCGCGTCGCGGTATTTCCTGTAGGCTATCGCAATCGTTTCGGACATCCGCACCGGACGGTTCTCGCCCGTTACGAGGCGCGCGGGATTCCGCTGCCGCGCACCGATCGCGATGGCGCCGTGCGGTTCGACGTCGCGCCGGCCGACGGCGGGTTTGCGTTCGAGCGTCATCGCGACGTTCGACGACGGTACTGGATGGATCGGTGATCGCGGCGCGGGCCGGCGTATCAGGAAAGAAGGCCCGGGACCCGCGCATCATGCCGAAGCATGGGCCCGGCAGAACACGAAGCAGGGGACCGGAGCAGACTCCGGTCGACCGCGAAGCATGGGACGGGGGTAAGCGCTAAAGCACTAACCCCGGTCGACCGCGAAGCATGGGACGGGAGTAAGTGCTAAAGCACTAACTCTGGTCGACCGCGAAGCATGGGACCGGAGCAAGCACTAAAGCACTCACTCCGGTCGACCGCGAAGCATGGGACGAGAGTAAGTGCTAAAGCACTAACTCTCGTCGACAAAGGAGACATCGGCGTTTGAAGGACATCCTCCATTTCTCGCACGCGAACGGCTTCCCGGCGTCGACGTACCGGACGATCTTCGCCGAACTGGCCGACGACTACGAGCTGCGCTACATCGAACGGATCGGCCACGACCGCCGCTACCCGGTGACGCGCGACTGGCCGCATCTCGTCGAGCAACTGCTCGACGACATCGGCAGCCGCTACGAGCGTCCCGTCTGGCTCGTCGGCCATTCGCTCGGCGGCTACCTGTCGCTGATGGCCGCGCTGAAGAAGCCGCATTGGGTGCGCGGTGTCGTGATGATCGATTCGCCGATCATCGCGGGCTGGCGCGCCGGCGCATTGCGTGCGAGCCAGTGGGCGGGGCTCGACGAGCGGCTGTCGCCGGCCGCCGCGACACGCAACCGGCGCACGCGCTGGGTGAGCCGCGACGAAGTCTGGCGGCACTTTCGCGAGAAGCCGGCGTTCGCCCGCTGGGACGAACGGATGCTGGCCGATTACATCGACTACGGGATTCCGCAGGCCGGTGCCGATGGCGAGCGGGCGCTCGCGTTCGACCGGCAGGTCGAATACCTGATCTACCGGACCCTGCCGCACACGCTCGGCCCGCGGCTCGCGCACGGCGCGCCGGTGCCGCTCGGGTTTCTCGCCGGCACGCGTTCGCGCGAGGTGCGCCAGGTCGGGCTCGATGCGACGCGCCGCGCGGCGCGCGGCCGCGTCGAATGGCTGGAAGGCAGCCACTTGTTTCCGATGGAGCGGCCGCTCGAGACGGCCCGCGCATTGCAGCGGATGCTGAATTCGCTGAAGGCGGCGGAGGGCGATGTGTCGCAGGGCGTTACCCCGCTCGCGAAGCGCGCCTGACGCACGATCTGGCGGCCGGGGGTGCGCCTCCGGCGCGCGCGGTTGCACCGGCCGGCGGGCGGCTTCGCCCCGGCGGGCACGGCTGGTGCGGGTCGACGCGAAAGGGCGCGATCATCGAGTCGATTGCTGAGAGAAGGGCGGGCTTTACGGTATAATCCGTTTTTCCCGCGAGCATCCAGCGATGACCAAATATGTTTTCGTCACCGGCGGCGTAGTTTCTTCCCTTGGCAAGGGTATTGCCGCCGCTTCCCTCGCCGCGATCCTCGAATCGCGCGGTCTGAAAGTCACCCTCCTCAAACTCGATCCCTACATCAACGTCGACCCCGGCACGATGAGCCCGTTCCAGCACGGCGAAGTGTTCGTGACGGAAGATGGAGCGGAGACCGACCTCGACCTCGGCCACTATGAGCGCTTCATCAGCACGAAGATGCGCAAGGCCAACAACTTCACGACCGGCCAGATCTACGAATCGGTGATCCGCAAGGAACGCCGCGGCGACTATCTCGGCAAGACCGTGCAGGTCATCCCGCACATCACGAACGAAATCCAGGCGTTCATCGAGCGCGGGGCCGCGTCGGCCACCTGCGGTGAGCCGGATGTCGCGATCGTCGAGATCGGCGGCACGGTCGGCGATATCGAATCGCTGCCGTTCCTCGAAGCCGCGCGCCAGATGAGCCTGCGCCTCGGCCGCAACAGCGCGTGCTTCGTGCACCTGACGCTGGTGCCGTACGTCGCGACGGCCGGCGAGCTGAAGACGAAGCCGACCCAGCACAGCGTGCAGAAGCTGCGCGAGATCGGCATCCTGCCGCACGTGCTGCTGTGCCGTGCGGACCGCCGCATTCCGGACGACGAATCGAAGAAGATCTCGATGTTCTCGAACGTACCGGAAGACGCCGTGATCTCGGTGTGGGACGCCGACAGCATCTACAAGATTCCGCAGATGCTGCACGACCAGGGCCTCGACCGCATCATCTGCGAGGAACTGAAGCTGTCGCCGAAGGACGCCGACCTGAGCATGTGGTCGGAGCTCGTCGAGAAGCTCGAGAACCCGAAGCACGAAGTGACGATCGGCATGGTCGGCAAGTACGTCGACCTGACCGAGTCGTACAAGTCGCTGATCGAGGCGCTGCGCCACGCATCGCTGCACACGTCGACCAAGGTCAACATCGAATACATCGACTCGGAAGAGATCGAGGCGAACGGTGTCGACAGCCTGAAGCACCTCGACGCCGTGCTGGTGCCGGGCGGTTTCGGCCGTCGCGGCACGGAAGGCAAGATCGCGGCGATCCGCTATGCGCGTGAAGCCAAGGTGCCGTATCTCGGCATCTGCCTCGGCATGCAGCTCGCGGTGATCGAGTTCGCACGCGACGTCGTCGGCCTGAAGCAGGCGAACAGCACGGAATTCGAACCGGACACGCCGGAACGCGTGGTCGCGCTGATCACCGAGTGGTACGACCGCGACGGCAAGGTCGAGACGCGCACCGAGGAATCCGACCTTGGCGGCACGATGCGCCTCGGCTCGCAGCGTTGCCCGATCAAGCCCGGCACGATGGCCGAAGAGATCTATGGCAAGGACGTGAACGAGCGCCATCGCCACCGTTATGAAGTCAATAACCGCTTCGTGCCCCAGCTCGAAGCCGGCGGCCTTATCATCAGCGCCCGTACCCCGAGCGAGGATCTGCCGGAAATGATGGAACTGCCGCGTTCGATGCACCCGTGGTTCGTCGGCGTCCAGTTCCACCCGGAATTCACGTCCACGCCGCGTGACGGTCATCCCCTCTTCAAGTCGTTCGTCGAAGCTGCGCTTGCCAACAAGCAAGCGCGCGGAGTGTAAGCATGAAGCTGTGCGATTTCGAGGTCGGTCTCGACAAGCCTTTCTTCCTGATCGCGGGTACCTGCGTCGTCGAATCGGAGCAAATGACGATCGACACGGCGGGCCGCCTGAAGGAGATCTGCGCGAAGCTGAACGTTCCGTTCATCTACAAGTCGTCCTACGACAAGGCGAACCGCAGCTCGGGCAAGTCGTTCCGTGGCCTCGGAATGGACGAGGGCCTGCGGATCCTGTCCGAGGTGAAGCGCCAGCTTGGCCTGCCGGTGCTGACCGACGTGCACTCGATCGAAGAGATCGAGCAGGTCGCGTCGGTCGTCGACGTGCTGCAGACGCCGGCGTTCCTGTGCCGCCAGACCGATTTCATCCATGCGTGCGCGCGCTCGGGCAAGCCCGTCAACATCAAGAAGGGCCAGTTCCTCGCGCCGCACGACATGAAGAACGTGATCGACAAGGCGCGTGAAGCGGCCCGTGAAGCGGGGCTGTCGGAAGACCGCTTCATGGCGTGCGAGCGCGGTGTCTCGTTCGGCTACAACAATCTCGTGTCGGACATGCGTTCGCTCGCGATCATGCGCGAGACGAGCGCGCCTGTCGTGTTCGATGCGACCCACTCGGTGCAGCTGCCGGGCGGGCAGGGCACGAGCTCGGGCGGCCAGCGCGAATTCGTGCCGGTGCTTGCACGGGCGGCGGTCGCGACGGGCGTCGCGGGCCTCTTCATGGAAACGCACCCGAATCCGGCCGAGGCAAAGTCGGACGGCCCGAACGCGGTGCCGCTGAACCGGATGGGTGCGCTGCTGGAGACCCTCGTCACGCTCGACCAGGCGGTGAAGCGCAATCCGTTCCTGGAAAACGATTTCAATTAAAGATCGAATGAACCTTGCGACGGCTTCGCGCGTCAGTAGCGAAAGCGGTTCAGGCGCGCGCGCCGTCGCAGTTTGAAGAATCCATCGTCATTCTCAGAGGAAACCCATGAGTGCAATCGTAGATATCATCGGCCGCGAGATTCTGGATTCGCGCGGCAACCCCACCGTCGAATGCGACGTGCTGCTCGAATCGGGCACGATGGGCCGCGCGGCGGTGCCGTCGGGCGCGTCCACCGGCTCGCGTGAAGCGATCGAACTGCGCGACGGCGAAGCCGGCCGCTACAACGGCAAGGGCGTGCTGAAGGCAGTCGAGCATATCAACACCGAAATCTCCGAAGCCATCATGGGCCTCGACGCGTCGGAACAGGCGTTCCTCGACAAGACGCTGCTCGAGCTGGACGGCACCGACAACAAGTCGCGCCTCGGCGCGAACGCGATGCTGGCCGTGTCGATGGCCGTCGCGAAGGCAGCCGCCGAAGAGGCAGGCCTGCCGCTGTACCGCTACTTCGGCGGTTCGGGCGCGATGCAACTGCCGGTGCCGATGATGAACATCGTCAACGGCGGCGCGCACGCGAACAACAGCCTCGACATCCAGGAATTCATGATCGTCCCGGTGAGCCAGCCGACGTTCCGTGAAGCCCTGCGTTGCGGCGCGGAAGTGTTCCACGCACTGAAGAAGATCCTGAGCGACCGCGGCATGAGCACGGCAGTCGGTGACGAAGGCGGCTTCGCGCCGAACTTCGGCAGCAACGACGAGTGCCTGTCGACGATCCTGCAGGCGATCGAGAAGGCCGGCTATCGTGCGGGCGAAGACGTGCTGCTCGCGCTCGACTGCGCAGCATCCGAGTTCTACCACGACGGCAAGTACCAGCTCGCGGGTGAAGGCCTGCAACTGTCGTCGGCCGAATTCACCGACTACCTCGCGACGCTCGCCGACAAGTTCCCGATCGTGTCGATCGAGGACGGCATGCACGAAAGCGACTGGGAAGGCTGGAAGCTGCTGACCGACCGCCTCGGCAAGAAGGTGCAGCTGGTCGGCGACGACCTGTTCGTCACGAACACGCGCATCCTGAAGGAAGGCATCGAGAAGGGCATCGCGAACTCGATCCTCATCAAGATCAACCAGATCGGTACGCTGACCGAAACGTTCGCGGCAATCGAGATGGCGAAGCGCGCCGGCTACACGGCCGTGATCTCGCACCGCTCGGGCGAAACGGAAGATTCGACGATCGCGGACATCGCGGTCGGCCTGAACGCCGGTCAGATCAAGACGGGTTCGCTGTCGCGCAGCGACCGTATCTCGAAGTACAACCAGCTGCTGCGCATCGAGGAAGATCTCGGCGACATCGCAAGCTACCCGGGTAAATCGGCTTTCTATAACCTGCGCTAACGCGCTACTATCGGGTTCGTCATATCGACGCCGCTCTGTGCACGTGCGCGGAGCGGCGCTTCTTATATCTGCGGTTCTTACATGCGGCTTGTCACTGTCGTCCTGATTGCCTTGCTGGCGCTCATTCAGTACCCCCTATGGTGGGGACACGGCGGCTGGCTGCGGGTGCATGAATTGCGTCAGCAGCTTGACGACCAGCTTCAGAAGAATGCGGACGAGAAGCTGCGCAACGAGCGCACCGCCGGCGAAGTGCAGGATCTGCAGAGCGGCACTGCGGCCATCGAGGAGCGCGCGCGCTACGAGATGGGCATGGTGAAGGACGGCGAGGTGTTCGTGCAGTTCGTGTCACCGAATGCGCCGGCCGTGCCGCTGAACAACACGCCGTCGAATACCTCGACGCGCGGCACCGTCTCCGCGGCGCCGGTGCGTGTCGTGCCGAATCCGCAGTCGATCGCGAAGCCGTCGCGGCATCATGGCGGCGACAAAGGCAAGGCCGCGCATCACTGAGTGCGGTTGCTCGAATCCATTGAAAAAGCGCGGGAAATGCCGCGCTTTTTTATTTCCTGCCGGTAGTCAATCGGCTGAGCGATGCACGCTCACCACCACCATCCCGGGTAGCCGTAGCTGATACCCGTGCCCCAGCGATTGCCCCATCCGCCGTAATACCCGCCGTAAACGGTGACGGGCGGCGGCGAGTAATAGGCCCACGCGCGCGCCGCTGCCTCGGCTGCGATCGCACTGTTCTGTTCACGCAGCACCTGCTGGTCGATCTCGTCATAGCGCTTGCGTTCGGCGCTCGACAGCGCGCGCGGCTGGCCGCCCGATGCAGCGGGTTCGGGCAGGCGGCTCAGGATCGTGGAAGTCGGCGGCGGCATCGCGCAGCCTGCAAGTGCGAGCGTACCGACGGCAACGCTCGCCAGGACGAAGGTGCGAAACGGTCGATGAAGCGGGCGATTCATGTGTTTCTCCTGCAGCGCGCCGACGACGAGAAGCGATTGGCGCCGAAGTACGAGACTTCGGCGCCGGAGCCGTGCGTGCGACGCTCGTGCGTCATTATGCGCCCGTGCCCGGATGGCGGGCATCGGGCCGCGGCTCGGCTCAGTGACGCTGGTCGGTGGCGGGCGCGATGCCCGTCTCGACGCCGGGGGCCGCGAACAGTTGTGCGACGTCGACCGGATCGAATTCGTAGCGCTGATTGCAGAACTCGCAATGGATCTCGACGTGGCCACGTTCGACGATCACGCTGTCGACTTCCTCGCGGCCGAGCATGCGCAGCATCGCGCCGACCTTCTCGCGCGAACACGAGCACTGGAAGCGCGTGCCGGCCGGTTCGAAGTGCTGCACGTTTTCCTGCCAGAAGAGCCGGCGGAACACGACTTCCGGTTCGACTTCGAGCAGTTCCTGCGCGGACAGCGTGCCGCCGAGCGTGCAGACGCGCTCCCACGTATCGGTATCGGTTTCGGCATGACGCGGCACGATGCCGCCGTCGCCCGGCAGCTTCTGCAGCAGCATGCCGACCGCGCGGTCGCGATCGGCTGCCAGCCACATCCGCGTGTCGAGCTGCTCCGAATGATGCATGTAATGCTCGAGCACCTGCGAGACGGATTCGAGCGGGCCGTCGACGCCGTTCAGCGGCACGATGCCCTGGTACGGCTGCTGGCCCGGCAGCTTGTCGGCCGGGTCGAGCGTGATCACGCACCGGCCGTGGCCGCTCGCATTGACGAGCGACGGGAAGCTCGTGTCGTCGCCGATCGTCTGCGCGGCATCGCCCGCGAACTTCGCGGTGGCCCGCATCGACAGATCCGAACCGCACTGGACGACCAGCATCTGGACCGGCCCGTCGCCGAAGATCTGCATGATCAGGGTGCCGTTGAATTTCAGGTTCGCGGACAGCAGCGCGCACGCGGCCATCATCTCGCCGAGCACCGTGCGCACGGGGGCAGGGTAGTCGCGGCGGGAGAGCACTTCCTGCCACGTATTGCGCAGCGAAACGATCTCGCCGCGCACGGGCGCCGCATTGAACATGAATTTCTGTAACTGGTCGCTCACTCTTCTTCCTTGAAATCCGTGCGAATCACCCGATCCGCACGAGTTGCTCCTTGAAATGCGCACGCCGCTCGACATACGTCTTCGCGTTCGTGCGCAGCCGCGCAATGTCTTCCGCCGACAGCTCGCGCACGACTTTCGCCGGTGCGCCGAGAATCAGCGAGTTGTCCGGGAACGTCTTGCCTTCCGTCACGACCGCGCCGGCACCAACCAGACAGTTGCGGCCGATGACCGCTCCATTCAAGACCACCGCCTGGATACCGACCAGCGAACCTTCGCCGATCGTGCAGCCGTGCAGCATGGCCTGGTGCCCGATCGTCACGTTCTCGGCAATCGTCAGCGGAAAGCCGGGGTCCGTATGCAGTACCGCGCCTTCCTGGACGTTGCTGCCCGCGCCGACGGTAATCGTCTCGTTGTCGCCGCGAATCGTCGCGCCGAACCAGACGCTCGCGTTCTCCTCGAGCACGACCTTGCCGATGATGGCCGCCGTATCGGCAACGAATACGCTTTCGTGGATCGTCGGGGCCGTATCGCCCAGCTTGTAGATCGTCACGGTGTCTCCTTGTCTCTTCGATGATGGGCGCCGGTAGAATGGCGCGTCTGGTTTGCCCGGCGCATTTGCATTGCCGCATTGCGCCGCGGAACAATCGCCTATTGTAAACCGTCGCGTGCGTGCGCTCCCGCGATGCGCACGCAAGGTGTCCCCGTTTATGAGCATGGAGTCTTCTTCTTTCGGCAATGCGCCGGCCTGCGTGCGCCGCGCCGCGCTCGCCGCGCTGCGTGACACCGAACCCGCGGCCAAGGCCGCCCAGGTGCGCGCGCTCCACGAGTCGCTGCTGGCCGGGCGGGCGGCGATCGCCCCGACGCTCGCATTGCCCGAACCGGCCGATCTGCCCGGCCGCCCGATGCGGCCGCCGCTCGTCGAGCCGCGCCAGCTCGAGCGCCGCAGCATGCGTTCGCCCGAAGGGCGCGCCGTGCTGCTGCATGCGCTTGCCCATATCGAGTTCAATGCGATCAACCTGGCGCTCGACGCGGTCTGGCGTTTCGCGGGCCTGCCGGACGCGTTCTACGCGGACTGGCTGAAGGTGGCGGCCGAGGAGGCCTATCACTTCACGCTGCTGTCCAACCGCCTGGCGGCATTCGGGCACGCGTACGGCGACTTTCCCGCGCACAACGGTCTGTGGGAGATGTGCGAGCGGACCAAGGGCGACGTGCTGGCGCGCATGGCGCTCGTACCGCGCACGCTCGAGGCCCGCGGGCTCGACGCATCGCCGCCGATCCGCGCGCGGCTCGTACAGGCGGGCGACGATGCGTCGGCCGCCATCCTCGACGTGATCCTGCGCGACGAGATCGGCCATGTCGCGATCGGCAACCACTGGTTCCGGCACCTGTGCGACGAGGCCGGCCGCGATCCCGTGCCGACCTATCGGCAGCTCGCCGAGCAATATCATGCGCCGCGGCTGCGGGGGCCGTTCAATTTCGATGCGCGTCGCGATGCGGGGTTCGAGCAGGCCGAACTCGACGAACTGGCCGCGCAGGACGGGGCGGACGGAAGCGCGCCCCGCTAGCCGGCTCGCGCTCGGGTGCGTGTCGGCGGCTGTCAGCCGTCACGTGTGCCCGGCAGATGGCGCTTCCCGGCGGCCCCTTGCGTACTGGTGCCGCTAGAGCGGTGCCTCGATTGCCGGACACCGCAAGGAAGGCGTCGCCGCTATAATCGAACGACCATTCTTTTTTTTGGCGACTGCAATGAGTGCCTCGAGTTCTGTTTCCGATTTCGTCACGGTGCGCGGCGTCCAGCTGCATGTCCGGCGCTGGGGCCGGCCCGATGCGCCGACGCTGTTCATGCTGCACGGCTGGATGGACGTCGCGGCGTCGTTCCAGTTCGTCGTCGATGCGCTCGCGGGCGACTGGCAGGTGATCGCGCCCGATGCGCGCGGTTTCGGGCTGTCCGACTGGCCGGTCGCGCGGCAGGGCGGCGGCCATTACTGGTTCCACGAATACCTCGGCGACCTCGATGCGCTTGTCGACCACTATGCGCCGACCGGCGAAGTCAACCTGGTCGGGCACAGCATGGGCGCGAACGTCGTGTGCCTGTATGCCGGCGCGCGCCCGGAGCGTGTGCGGCGCGTGGTCGATCTCGAGGGTTTCGGGCTCGCGCCCGCGCGGGCCGAGCAGGCGCCGCGCCGGCTGCGCGGCTGGCTGGACGAGTTGCGCGAACCGCCCGCGCTGCGCCCTTATGCGTCGCTCGACGACGTGGCGGCGCGCCTGACCAAGACCAATCCGCGGCTCGCGCCGCACCGCGCCGCGTTCCTCGCCGCGCACTGGTCGAAGCGCGGCGACGATGGCCAGTACCACCTGCTGGCCGACCCCGCGCACAAGATGCCGGGCCCGCAGCTGTACCGGCTCGACGAAGTGATGGCCACCTGGGCGCAGGTGCGCGCGAAGGTGCTGCACGTCGAGGCCGTCAATTCGCCGACGCTGGCACACATCGCCGGCGACATCCCGCTGCCGGAATTCAAGGCGCGTTTCAACGCGTTCCCCGACTGGCGCGAGAAGCTCGTCGAGGATGCCGGCCACATGGTGCATCACGACCAGCCCGAGCAGATCGCGGCGCTGATCGAGGCGTTCTGCGCGTAAGCGCGCGGCGGCAGCGGCGGGGCAGGCGGGCGGCGCATTGCCGCGTTGCAGTAGAATGAAGCCTTACCTGCCATGCCGACAATGAACGCCGATCTCCACTGCCATTCGAATGTTTCCGACGGGTTGCTGTCGCCTGCCGACGTCGCGCGCCGCGCCCATGCCGGCGGCGTGACCCTGTGGGCGCTGACCGACCACGACGAGATCGGCGGCCAGGCGGCGGCGCGCAGCGAGGCGGAAGCGCTCGGCATGCGCTACCTGAGCGGCGTCGAGATTTCGGTCACGTGGGCGTCGCGCACCGTGCACATCGTCGGCCTGAATGTCGATCCCGCGAACCAGGTGCTCGTCGACGGCCTGTACCGCACGCGCCACGGCCGCGCGGCGCGCGCGGTGGCGATCGGTGAGCAGATCGCCACGCTCGGCATTCCCGGCGCGTACGAAGGCGCGCTGAAGTACGTGTCGAATCCCGACCTGATCTCGCGCACGCACTTCGCCCGCTTTCTCGTCGAGAACGGCCATGCCACGTCGACGTCCGATGTGTTCGATCGCCTGCTCGGCGACGGCAAGCCCGGGTTCGTCCCGCACCGCTGGGCGACGCTGCCCGACGCCGTTGCGTGGATTCGGGCGGCCGGCGGCGAAGCCGTGGTCGCGCATCCGGGCCGTTACCGCTATACGCCCGTCGAGTTCGACGCCTTCTTCGGCGAGTTCATCGATCTCGGCGGCCGCGCGATCGAGGTCGTCACGGGCAGCCACTCGCCCGACCAGTACCGCGAATACGCGGACGTCGCACGCCGCTTCGGTTTCGAAGCGTCGCGCGGCTCGGATTTCCATGCGCCAGGCGAGGGCCGTGTCGAGCTCGGCAGCCTGCCGCCGTTGCCGCCCGACCTGACACCGGTCTGGGAGCGCTGGCTCTGACAACAGGCGGCAGACTGCCGCCCGCGTTGCCGCCGGCAACGCACATTCGACTTCTCCCCCTTTACGACCCCCCATGTCCCAGTTCTTCAGGATTCATCCGGATAATCCGCAGCCGCGCCTGATCAAGCAGGCCGTGGAGATCGTCAGCAAGGGCGGCGTGATCGCGATGCCGACCGATTCGAGCTATGCGCTCGCGTGCCATCTCGACGACAAGGATGCGGTCGAGCGCGTGCGCCGGATTCGCGGCCTCGACGAGAAGCAGCACTTGTCGCTGCTCGTGCGCGACCTGTCGGAGCTCGCCAACTTCGCGATGGTCGACAACCGCCAGTACCGGCAGATCAAGTCGGTGACGCCCGGTCCGTACGTGTTCATCCTGCAGGCCACGAAGGAAGTGCCGCGCCGGCTGTCGCACCCGTCGCGCAAGACGATCGGGCTGCGCGTGCCCGATCACGCGATCACGCTCGCGTTGCTGGAATCGCTCGGCCAGCCGCTGCTCGGCACGACGCTGATCCTGCCGCCGGACGACGAGCCGCTCAACGATCCCGAAGACATCCGTACGCGGCTCGAGAAGCAGGTCGACCTCGTGATCGACGGCGGTGCGTGTCCGCGCGAGCCGTCGACGGTGATCGACCTGACGGGAGACGAGCCCGAGCTCGTGCGCGCAGGGCGCGGCGCGCTCGAACCGTTCGGACTCTCGGCGGCCTGAGCGCGCCGTTCCATTTTTTGCGCGAGTGCGCTTGTTACAATAACGCGATATGGATGCTTCCCTGATACAGACCATCGCCGTCTACGCGCTACCCGTGATCTTCGCGATCACGTTGCACGAGGCCGCGCATGGCTACGCCGCCCGCCTGCTCGGCGACAACACCGCCTACATGATGGGGCGCGTATCGTTCAATCCGATGCGCCACATCGATCCGCTCGGCACGATCGCGATTCCGCTCGTGATGTATTTCCTGACCGGCGGCGCGTTCCTGTTCGGCTATGCGAAGCCGGTGCCGGTGTCGTTCGGCAACCTGCGCAATCCGCGCTGGGGCAGCCTGTGGGTATCGCTCGCGGGCCCGGCCTGCAACTTCGTGCAGGCGCTGATCTGGGGCGTGCTGACCCTCGTGCTGCCTGCCGTCGGCATCGACGAGCCGTTCTTTACGCGGATGGCGTTTGCCGGCGTCAGCGCGAACCTCGTGCTCGGCGTGCTGAACCTGTTTCCGCTGCCGCCGCTCGACGGCGGCCGCATCCTGGCGGCGCTGCTGCCGACGAAGCAATCGATCGCGCTGTCGCGCATCGAGCCATACGGTTTCATCATCGTCCTCGTGCTGGTCACGACGGGCGTGCTGACGAACTTCTGGCTGCGCCCGCTCGTCAACGTCGGCTACGCCGTCCTGAGCGCCATCCTGTCCCCATTCGCCTCGCTCCTCTAACGACAATCATGTTCCCTGAACGTATTTTCTCCGGCATGCGACCCACCGGGTCGCTGCACCTCGGTCATTACCACGGCGTGCTGAAAAACTGGGTGAAGCTGCAGTCCGAGTACCCGTGCTTCTTCTGCGTCGTCGACTGGCATGCGCTGACGACGCACTACGAGACTCCCGAGGTCATCGAGAAGAACGTGTGGGACGTGCTGATCGACTGGCTCGCGTCCGGCATCGATCCGGCGCAGGCGACGCTGTTCATCCAGAGCAAGGTGCCCGAGCATGCCGAACTCGCGCTGCTGCTCGGCATGAGCACGCCGCTCGGCTGGCTCGAACGCGTGCCGACCTACAAGGAGCAGATGGAGAAGCTGAAGGACAAGGATCTGTCGACCTACGGCTTCCTCGGCTACCCGGTGCTGATGGCGGCCGACATCCTGCTGTATCGCGGCTCGCTCGTGCCGGTCGGTGAAGACCAGGTGCCGCACGTCGAGATGACGCGCGAGATCGCGCGCCGCTTCAACTACCTGTACGGCCGCGAGCCGGGCTTCGAGGAGAAGGCGCTCGATGCCGCGAAGAAACTCGGCGGCAAGCGCGCGAAGCTCTATCACGAGCTGCGTAACGCATATCAGCAGGAGGGCGACGACGAGGCGCTCGAACAGGCGCGCGCGATGCTGCAGGAATCGCAGAGCCTGTCGATGAGCGACCGCGAACGCCTGTTCGGCTATCTCGAAGGCGCGCGCAAGATCATCCTCGTCGAGCCGCAGGCGCTCCTCACCGAAGCATCGCGGATGCCGGGCCTCGACGGGCAGAAGATGTCGAAGTCGTACGGCAACACGATCGGCCTGCGTGAAGACGCCGAGACGATCACGAAGAAGGTCCGCACGATGCCGACCGATCCCGCGCGCGTGCGCCGCACCGATCCGGGCGATCCCGACAAGTGCCCGGTGTGGCAGCTGCACCAGGTCTATACGGACGAAGCGACGCACGACTGGGTGCAGAAGGGCTGCCGTTCGGCGGGCATCGGCTGTCTCGACTGCAAGCAGCCGGTCGTCGAAGGCATCCTGCGCGAGCAGCAGCCGATGCTCGAGCGCGCGCAGAAGTACATGGACGATCCGTCGCTGCTGCGCGCGATCGTCGCGGACGGTTGCGACAAGGCGCGCAAGTACGCGACGGAAACGATGCGCGACGTGCGTGACGCGATGGGCCTGTCGTACAACTGATCGACCGCATGAGCGCATCCGTCATCGCCGCCGCGGGCGGCCACGTCGCCCAGGCCGAGCCGTCGCGCTGGGTCGCGCAATGGTCGCGGCTCGTGCCGCCAGGCGGCGCGGTGCTGGATGTTGCGGCGGGCGGCGGCCGCCATGCGCGCTGGTTCGCGTCGCACGGGCATCCGGTCGTCGCACTCGACCGCAATCCGGACGCACTGGCCGCGCTGCGTGCGCTTCCGGGCGTCGACGCCCGCGACGCCGATCTCGAAGGCGCGCCGTGGCCGTTGCCGGCCGGCGAGCGGTTCTCGGCCGTGATCGTCACGAATTACCTGCATCGTCCGCTCTGGCCCCATCTGCTCGATGCGGTGGCGCCGGGCGGCGTGCTCATCTACGAAACCTTCGCGCAAGGAAACGAAACGGTCGGGAAACCGTCCAACCCCGCGTTCCTGCTCGCCCCGGGCGAGCTGCTGGACGCCGTGCACGGCCGCCTGCGGGTGGTCGCGTACGAGGACGGGTTCGTCGCCGCGCCGCGCGAGGCATTCGTCCAGCGTCTCTGCGCAGTGCGCGAGGGCGCGACCCCGAAGGCGGGGGCGGGAATTCCACGTTACGAACTGCCCGGCTAATCCGCTACAATCTCAACGTTTACCGGTACATACTCTCAATCGCGTTTCATGGCTAACGGCACCCAAGACGGCATTCAAATCCGCGGCAGCATCCCCGCGATCGTCACCCCGATGCTCGAAGACGGCAGTCTCGACCTGCCGGCGTTTCGCAAACTGATCGACTGGCATATCGCGGAAGGCACCGATGCGCTGGTCGTGGTCGGTACGAGCGGCGAGTCGGCAACGCTCAATGTCGAAGAGCACATCCTGATGATCCGCACGGCGGTCGAGCATGCGGCGAAACGCATCCCGATCATCGCGGGCGCCGGCGGCAACTCGACCGCCGAGGCGATCGAGCTGACGAAGCACGCGAAGGCTGTCGGTGCGGACGCGACGCTGCAGGTCGTGCCGTACTACAACAAGCCGACGCAGGAAGGCATGTATCGTCACTTCAAGACGATCGCCGAATCGGTCGACCTGCCGGTGATCCTGTACAACGTGCCGGGCCGCACGGTCGCGGACATGGCGAACGAGACGACGCTGCGCCTCGCGGAAGTGCCGGGGATCATCGGCGTGAAGGAAGCGACCGGCAACATCGATCGCGCCGCGCACCTGATCAAGGCCGCGCCGAAGCATTTCGCGATCTATAGCGGTGACGATCCGACCGCGATCGCGCTGATGCTGCTCGGCGGCCACGGCAACATCTCGGTGACGGCGAACGTCGCCCCGCGCGCGATGAGCGACCTGTGCCGCGCGGCGCTGGCCGGCGACGTCCAGACGGCCCGCGCGCTGCACATGAAGCTGCTGTCGCTGCACAAGAACCTGTTCATCGAGGCGAACCCGATCCCGGTGAAGTGGGCGCTGCAGGCGATGGGCAAGATGCAGGGCGGTATCCGGCTGCCGCTCACGCCGCTCGACGAGCGCTGCCACGATGCCGTGCGTTCGGCCCTCGTCGAGGCCGGCGTCCTCGCCTGATGCCGAGGCGGCCGCGTCCTGCGGCCGCCGGCTCGAACCCTGACCAACCCGCACCGGCCGGCTCCGTCCGGCGCCGCTCCTGACGAGCGTTCTAGCAAGACGAAGGATTTCATGAAACGTTTCGCCATTTCCTCTCGCGCCATCCAGATGTCGGTGGTGGCGCTGGCGCTGGGCGCGCTCGCTGGCTGCGATACGCTGAACGACTATCTGGCCCCCGACCGGGTCAACTACAAGAACACCGGTTCGGCGCCGCCGCTCGCGGTGCCGAGCGACCTGAAGCCGGTGCCGACGACGCAGCAGTTCGTCGCGCCGCCGAGCAACGCCGGCCTCGGCACGCTGCCGCCGCGGGTCACGACGCAGGCCGGCAACGCGACCGACGGCATCCCGAGCGCGCAGGATCCGCTCGGCATGCACATCGAGCGCGACGGCGACCGCCGCTGGCTCGTCGTCGATGGCCGGACGCCCGAGCAGCTGTGGCCGATCCTGAAGGAGTTCTGGCAGGAGAACGGCTTCTCGCTGAAGACCGATGCACCGTCGACGGGCATCATGGCCACCGACTGGGCCGAAAACCGCGCGAACATCCCCGACGACTGGTTCCGCCGCACGATCGGCAAGGTCATCGATTTCGCCTACTCGTCCGGCACGCGTGACCGCTTCCGTACGCTCGTGAACCGCACGTCGGACGGCAACACCGACATCTCGATCACGCACAGCGCGATGGAGGAAATGATGGTCGGCCCGCAGGGCGGCACGTCGTCGCGCTGGGAAGAGCGTCCGCGTAACCCCGTGCTCGAAGCGGTGTTCCTGTCGAAGCTGATGCAGAAGTTCGGCCTGACCGATGCGCAGGCGAAGCAACTGCTGACCGATGCACGTCCCGCGACGGCGCCGGCGCAGGTCAGCGACACGAGCAGCGGTGGGGCGACGCTGCAACTGGCCGAGTCGTTCGACCGCGCATGGCTGCGTGTGGGCCTGGCGCTCGACCGCACCAACTTCGCGGTCGACAATCGCGACCGCGAGAAGGGTGTGTACACCGTGCGCTATGCGAACACGATGGAAGAGCTCAAGCGCGACGGCCTGTTCGGCAAGCTGTTCTACGGTGGCCCGTCGGCCGCGAAGCCGGGCAAGGAGTACCTGGTCAACGTGCGCGCACAGGGCAATGGCAGCACGCAGGTCGCGGTGGTCGGCGCAAACGGCCAGGTCGACAACTCGTCGGACGCGCAACGGATCATTTCGCTGCTCCACGCGCAGCTGAACTAAGCGCGTGCGATTCTCCAGCCTCGGAAGCGGCAGCGAAGGCAACGCGCTGGTCGTCGAGGCCTCGAGCGGCACGACGACCACCCGCGTGCTGCTCGACTGCGGCTTTTCTGCCAAGGAGGTCGAGCGCCGGCTCGGCCGACTGAATCTCTGCATCGGCGATCTCGATGCGATCCTCATTACCCACGAACACAGCGACCACGTCGGCAGTGCGCTGACGCTCGCCCGCCGCGGATCGCTGCCGCTCTACATGAGCTGGGGTACCGCGCGCGCGGTCGGTGCGGACGAGGCCGATGTCGATCTCCACGTGCTGTGGGGCGACGAGACGGCCGCAATCCGCGATCTGGCCGTGATGCCCTATACGGTCCCTCACGATGCGCGTGAACCGCTCCAGTTCGTCTTTATGGACGGCGCCAGCCGGCTCGGCGTGCTGACGGACGTCGGGATGGCCACGCCGCACATCACGGCCGTCCTGAGCGGCTGTGACGCGCTGGTGCTCGAATCCAACCACGACACCGCGATGCTGGCCGGGAGTCGCTATCCGCAGTCGCTGAAGGCGCGCATTGGCGGCAACCACGGACACCTGAGCAACGACGCGGCGGCGGACATCCTCGCGTCGCTGGAACGCAGCCGCCTCAAGCACCTGGTCGCGGCGCACCTGAGCCAGCAGAACAACCTGCCGGAGCTGGTCCGCCAGGCGTTTGGCGGTGTACTGGGGACGAGCGGGGAAGAAGTGGTCGTGGCCACGCAGGACGCGGGCTTCGACTGGCTGGCGCTCGGATGAGCGGGGCAGGGCCGCTGCGGCGGCCCGGTGCGACTGCCGTGCGACACGCGCGAAAACGGCAGACGTAAAAAAACCGGCCCTCGGGCCGGTTTTTTTTCAGCTGACGCTGAGGCTTACTGGCTTGCGCCCGAAGCCGGAGCAGCCGTCGCTGCCGAAGCAGCCGACGCCACTGCAGCAGCAGCGTCGCTCGCAGCAGCCGTTGCCGACGAAGCAGCAGCCGAAGCGTCGCTCGCAGCACCAGCAACTGCCGAAGCAGCCGTCGAAGCAGCAGCAGCTGCGTCGCTTGCAGCCGACGAAGCAGCTTGATCAGCGCTCTTGTTGCAAGCAGCCAGTGCAACAGCAGCCAACAGGGAAGCTACGAGGAGGGATTTCTTCATGATCACGTCCTTTTATGGTTAAAGGTAAGCAACAGCGCGAAACAATACCGGTAATGTGCTCCAACACCGACCTGGGCCGCTGGTGGAGATGCACTTCTAGAGCGTGAATCTTCCCTACGGCTTGGGCGGAAATTATATGCACTTTCCTATCGACCGTCGACAAATGCGGGGTCAATACGTTGTCTTTCCCATACAGAATTTGATCCGTATGGGCGTACGGGGCGACTCACACTAATTCCGGTCTCCGACCCGTATCCAGCCCGCACGATACCACTCGTGCAACAAGGCTGTCATTGAGGGAGCCCGGGATAGTGTTACAAACCGTTTCGCCTCCATCTGGCGTTGATTGGCCAGTTCGGGCAGCCATTCGCTGGCTTGCTCGAGCGGTCCTTCTTCACCATTAATGAAGTACGAGCGCGCGTTATACATCAATGCGGCCCTTCTGTCGAGACACACGCCACGACGTGACGCTTGCGTGACGAACGCATCTTCGGACAGCGGGCGCGCGGGCGGGTCGAAAACGACGTTCGGCTTGGGCTCGCTCAGGTAGCAACCGAGGAACTCGGCAACGTCGCGCTTGCGCCAGCGGATCGCGTCGACGATCTCGGCAACGCGCTCGACCATCGCCGGAGGCAGTTGCGCGGGCGTGTCGACGGCCGGCTGCTTCGGATCGCGGTAGAGGTCGTCGCCGCATTCGTCACGCAGGCCACCACGCTCGGCGAGATAGTACAGGAACTGGGCGCCCAGCTCGCCGGCGGACGGGGCCCGGAAGCCGATCGAGCAGGTCATGCATTCGCCTTCGGCCACGCCGTCGTGCGCGATGTGCGGCGGCAGGTACAGCATGTCGCCGGGCTCCAGCACCCATTCGTCGCTCGGCTCGAAGTTTTCGAGGATCTTCAGCGGCACGTCAGGCTGCAGCGACAGGTCCTTCTGTGCACCGACGCGCCAGCGGCGCCGGCCTTCGACCTGCAGCAGGAAGACGTCGTACGAATCGAAATGCGGGCCGACGCCGCCGCCGTCCGTCGCATACGAAATCATCAGGTCGTCCAGGCGCGCGTCCGGGATGAAGCGGAAGCGGTCGAGCAGTGCGCGCGCCGCATCGACGTGCAGGTCAAGGCCCTGCACCAGCAGGGTCCAGGCCTTGCGCGTGATAGCCGGCAGCGAGCCGGGCTCGAACGGGCCGTGCTCAAGTTGCCACTTGTTACGAAAATGGGTGATCAGTCGCGATTCCGCGTCATAGTCGGCGGCGAGCTCGAACAGCGCGTCGCGCGAGACCGGTGAAGCGACGCCGGGGATCGCCTGGCGGATCAGCAGCGGCTTTTTCTGCCAGTAGCCGCGCATGAATTGCGCCGGCGTAAGACCGCCGAGCAGCGGTGTGGGAAGATCGGAAGGCGGCGCGCCGAGCGGGGCGGCAGCGGCATCCCGCGGTTCGGCTTGAGACCGGTTGCGCATCGTATAATGAGAGTTGTATTTGGGAGAATTGGATGAAAATCGCAAAAAACACCGTCGTGTCGGTCACTTACAAGCTGTCGGATGCACAGGGCAATCTGATCGAGGAAAGCGACGAGCCGATGGTCTATCTGCACGGCGGCTATGATGGCACGTTCCCCAAGATCGAGGAACAGCTCGACGGGCATGAGCCGGGTTACGAGGCGGAGGTTCAGCTCGAGCCGCAGGACGCGTTCGGCGACTACGATCCCGAGCTCGTGAAGATCGAGCCGCGCGATCGTTTTCCCGAGCCGCTCGAAGTGGGTATGCAGTTCGAAGGCACGCCGGAAGACGGCGACGAGGAAGTCGATTCGCTGATCTACACGGTCACCGACATCGCCGAAGACAAGGTCGTGCTCGACGGCAACCACCCGCTGGCAGGCATGGCGCTGCGTTTCGC
This sequence comes from Burkholderia sp. AU30198, assembly GCF_020419825.1. Classification (NCBI taxonomy): domain Bacteria; kingdom Pseudomonadati; phylum Pseudomonadota; class Betaproteobacteria; order Burkholderiales; family Burkholderiaceae; genus Burkholderia; species Burkholderia sp. AU30198. Next base: position 136,975 of record NZ_JAIZSA010000020.1, read on the forward strand.
GCTCACCGTGAAGGACGTTCGCGAAGCCACCGAAGACGAAATCGAGCATGAGCACGCGCATGGCGCGGAAGGGCTCGAGATCGTCGACGAGGACGAAGACGAAGACGGCGAAGCACCGTCAGGGCGCACCCTGCACTGAGCTCGCAGGCAGGCCGGGCGCCGGCCCCGACGCAGGGGCGGGCGCAGGCCACGACGCGCCGCCCGGGGCGGCGCCGTCGCCCTGCAGTGGCGGCGCGACCGACGACGAGTCGGGCAGCGCCGGCAACGCAGGGATTTCCGGCATCTGCGGCAGCGGGACGTCGTCGCGCGGCACGAGCGGCAGCGCGGGCGGCACGGGCAGGTTCTTCGGTACCTCCTGCAGGCTCACGTTGAAGATCGTCTGCCGTGCCGGCGACACGCTCACCTTGACCCACTGATTCGTCGGATGGCGCGGCCCGATCGCGACGCGCGTCACGTTACGTACCAGTTCACCGTCGTCAGCGCGTAGCGGACGGTCGATCAGAAAGCCGTTCGCCAGCGGTTCGCCGCTCGCGTGCATCACGAGTATCGGGCCGCGGAACGTCGCCGCCGCCTTCACCAGCGTTCGTTTCAACTCACGGAAGCCGTCGCGCACGCGCGGCCGGTTGAAACGCAGCCATGCGAAGCGTTCGGCGCGTTCATAGCGTTCGAATTGCGGATCGCCTTCGAACATCACCACCATCGCACGTGCCTCGCGCCGTTTCGCGTATTCGGCGGAGTGGTCGATCCAGAAACCGTTCGCGATGATGCGATCCTCGAATTCGCCGTTGCGGCCGCCGGCCGTCAGGTAGTGGTTGTTCGGCGCCGGCGCGTTGAGCGCGACGTAGACGATGTCGTCGCGCATCCAGCGCGCGTTCTCCCGATACGGCCGGAACCGTGCGACTTCGCTTTCCCGCGTGATCTGCAGCGCGCCGGGGTCGGGCAGTGCCGAATCGGCGAGCAGCGTCTGCCGCAGGAAGTCGAGCCGCTCGACCGGATCGTAGCCGCCGCCGGCCGCGGTGTTGCACGTTACCCAGTCGTCGTGGCCGGGAATGAACACGAGCGGCACGCGTGCCGCATCCAGGATCGCGCCGCGTTGCGAATACAGTGCATCGCGGCACGCTTCCTTCGAACCCTTGAGATCGCCCGCATAGACGACGAACGCGAGGTTGCGCTCGCGCGCGATCGCATCGAGCAGCCGCTGGGCGGCCGGTTCGTCCGCCGGGGCGTTGATCACCCCCGACACGACCGCGAACGAGTAGGGCGCGGTGCTGCGCTTCGGCGGCGCGGCCAGCGCGGCGGCCTGCGCGAGCGCGAGCACGGCCGCAACGAGCGCGGCGGCGGTGCGAGCCGGCAGGCCGCGCGGGATGCGCTTACGCGTGCCCGTCGGCATCGTGCGAGCGGACCAGCGTGCGCAGTTCGTACAGCAGGTCGAGCGCCTCGCGCGGCTTCAGATCGTCGGGATCGATGTCGCGCAGTTTTTCGAGCGCAGGATGCGGCGCATCGGGCAGCGCCGGCGCGTCCGCGCATTCGAGATCGCCGGCGGCCACGGGCGGCGCGCTGAACAGGTCGAGCTGCGGCGTGTGCTGCGACGCCGACTGCTGTTCGAGATACGCGAGGTGCTTGCGCGCGGCGCGGATCACGGGCGCAGGAACGCCCGCGAGCTGCGCGACCTGCAGGCCGTAACTCTGGTTGGCCGGGCCTTCGTTGACGGCGTGCAGGAATACGATGCCGTGGCCGTGCTCGACGGCCGACAGATGGACGTTGGCCGCTTGCGGGAATTCGGCCGGCAGTTGCGTCAGCTCGAAGTAGTGCGTCGCGAACAGCGTGTAGCACGCGTTGTGCGCCAGTAGGTGGCGCGCGATGGCCCACGCGAGTGCGAGGCCGTCGAACGTCGACGTGCCGCGGCCGATCTCGTCCATCAGGACGAGGCTTTGCGGCGTCGCGTCGTTGAGGATCGCCGCGGCTTCGGTCATCTCGACCATGAACGTCGAGCGGCCGCCCGCGAGATCGTCCGCCGCGCCGATGCGCGTGAAGATCCGGTCGATCGGGCCGAAGCACGCCGACTTGGCCGGCACGTAGCTGCCGACATAAGCCATCAGTGCGATCAACGCGGTCTGCCGCATGAACGTCGACTTACCGCCCATGTTCGGGCCGGTGATCAGCAGCAGCTTGCGCTCGGTGCCGAAGCGGCAGTCGTTCGCGATGAACTGTTCGACCTGCGCTTCGACGACCGGGTGGCGACCCTGCTCGATGTCGATGCCGATCTCGTCGGTGAAGGTTGGCGCGACCCAGTCGAGCGCGCGGGCGCGTTCGGCGAACGCGGCGAGCAGGTCGAGTTCGGCGAGCGCCGACGCGACGCGCTGGCACTCGGGGATGAACGGCAGCAGTGCCTGCAGCACCGCGTCGTACAGCGCGCGCTCGCGTGCCAGTGCGCGCTCCTGGGCGGACAGTGCCTTGTCCTCGAAGGTCTTCAGCTCAGGCGTGATGTAGCGCTCGGCATTCTTCAGCGTCTGGCGACGACGGTAATCGTCGGGCACCTTGTCGGTCTGGCCGCGCGTGACCTCGATGTAGAAACCGTGCACCTTGTTGTACTCGACGCGCAGGTTTGCGATGCCGGTGCGCGTGCGCTCGCGCGCTTCGAGATCGATCAGGAACTGTCCGCAGTTCTCCGAGATGTCGCGCAGCTCGTCGAGCTCGGCGTCGTAGCCGCGTGCGATGACGCCGCCGTCGCGCACCATCGCGGCCGGCTCGGGCGCAATGGCGCTCGTCAGCAGGTCGAGGCATTCGGCGGGCGGTGCGAGTGCTGCGTCGACGCGGGTGAGTGCGTCTGCATTGGCGACGATCGCGCTGATGCGCTCACGCAGTGCCGGCAGGGCGGCGAACGTGTCGCGCAGGCTCGACAGGTCGCGCGGGCGGGCGGACAGCAACGCGAGACGCCCGGTGATTCGTTCGACGTCGGCGATCTGGCGCAGCGCGCTGCGCAGCGCATCGAGGCTGGCGTTTGCCGGGGCATCGAGCAGCGCGCCGATCGCCTGCTGGCGCGACTGCGCGGCGACCGACGCGCGCGGCGGATGGTGCAGCCAGTGACGCAGCAGGCGGCTGCCCATCGTCGTGCAGCAGGTGTCGAGCAGCGAATACAGGGTCGGCGACTCGGTGCCGCGCAACGTTTCGGTCAGTTCGAGGTTGCGGCGCGTGGCCGGATCGAGCCCGATGTACTCGGTTTCGTTCTCGACCTTCAGGCTGCGCACGTGCCGCAACTGCTGGCCTTGCGTGGCAGCCGCATAGAGCAGCAGCGCACCGGCTGCACCGCATGCGCTCGTCAGCGAATGCGCACCGAAACCGTCGAGGCTCGCGACATCGAGCTGGTCGCACAGGCGCTGCGTGCCCGATGCAATGTCGAAGTGCCATGCCGGCACGCGCTTGCTTGTGCCCGCGCCTGCGGGGACGGCATCGGTCGCGCCGTCCGGCGTCAGGATCTCGGCCGGCCGGATGCGCTCGAGCGCGGCAGCGAGCTGTTCGGGTTCGATTTCGGCGAGCCGCAGCGCGCCGCTTGCGAGGTTCAGCCACGCGAGGCCGATGTTCACCGCGACGCCACGCTTGTTGTGGCCCGTGCACATCGCGAGCAGGTAGACGTCGTTCTTGTCGGACAGCAGCGCGGCGTCGGTCAGCGTGCCGGGCGTGACGACGCGCACGACCTTGCGCTCGACGGGGCCCTTCGACGTGGCCGGATCGCCGATCTGCTCGCAGATCGCGACCGATTCGCCCATCTTCACGAGCTTGGCGAGATACTGCTCGACTGCGTGATGCGGTACGCCCGCCATCTTGATCGGTGTGCCAGCAGACGCGCCGCGTTGCGTGAGGGTCAGGTCGAGCAGGCGTGCGGCTTTTTCCGCGTCTTCGAAGAACAGCTCGTAGAAGTCGCCCATCCGGTAGAAGACGAGCGTGTCGGGATGGTCGGCCTTGATGCGCAGGTACTGCTGCATCATCGGAGTGTGGCCGGCGAAGGCGTCGGGCGACAGCGTGGTCATAAGTCAGGCGTGAAGTTGTTGCTTTGGTTGCCCGAGTTTACCAGTGGCTTCATGTGTGGGCGCGAAGTTGGCTGTTTGGCCAGTTGTCGGTGTTGATGAGGGGGGCGTAATCCGCGTCCATGCCCGAGCTTGACGGCCCCGGCCGTCGCATGGCGATGCGGACACAATCCAGAACATCGTGCCTGGGCGCACCCGTGTTCTCGCAACGTCGGCTGCCTTGAGCGTGCCGCATTGACCCGGCATATTCGCGCGAATATAGTTTAGGTTCGTCTAAAACAGGTTAGGCCCGGGAAGGTTGGCCCGGCCCGGGGGTGTCAGAATTTCCGTGTTCAAGACGGGTTGAGATTCACACGGATGGTCGAACGAACCGATCCTCGTAGAGGATGGCGAATTGGTTCATGGCTGCCTTCCAATCGTGAGCAGCACGCCCCCAA